>CAZMHG010000016.1:5905-15042 GCA_964565975.1 uncultured Ilumatobacteraceae bacterium
GCGGGTACGCCGTGCGGGTGCGGGTGCGGGGGACCGTCGACGGCAAGGAGGTCGCCAACTACCACCCGGTCGACGCCAAGTCCAAGGGTCTGGCCTTCGTGCCGTCCGAGCGCGGCGTGCGCGGCGTGATCCCGCCGATGAACGTGCGCGAGAACCTCACCATCGGCGACGTCAACCGGCACTTCCGCAAGGGTCGCCTGTCGCGCAAGGCCGAAGTCGCCGAGTCGAAGGACTGGATCGCCCAGCTCGCAGTTAAGACGACCTCGGGCGAGGCAGCGATCGGTTCGCTGAGCGGCGGCAACCAGCAGAAGGTCATGTTCGGCAAGGCGCTGCGCATGGGCCCCAAGGTGTTGCTGCTCGACGAGCCGACCCAGGGCATCGACGTCGGGGCGAAGGACCAGATCCACCGGCTCGTCGACGAAGCCGCGGCGAGCGGCATGGCCACGGTCGTCGCCTCCACCGACACCGAGGAGCTGGTCCGGCTGTGTCATCGGGTGATCGTCCTCACCGACGGGCGCATCCGGGCCACGCTGACCGGCGGCGACATCACCACAGAACGCATCGAACACACCCAGCTGGGCAGCTCGCGGAGGGAATCATGATCAAACGGTTGGCACTCGACAAGTACAGCGCCCTCTACCTCTGGGGCGCATTCATGCTGTTCTTCGGCGTGACCAAGACCGACATCTTCTTCTCCAAGGCGACGTTCAACGTCGTCACCCAGGAGAACGTGACGATCGGCATCCTTGCCCTGGCCTTCCTGGTGCCCCTGGCGACCGGCACGTACGACCTGTCGATCGGGGCGATGATGCAGATGGCCATCGCCGTGTCGGCGCAGTTCACCAAGGACAAGACGATGCCGGCGCTTGCGGCGATGTTCGTCGCCTTGGGGATCTGCGCCGTGGCCGGGCTGATCGCCGGGTTCCTGGTGATCAAGCTGCGGATCAACAGCTTCATCGCCACCCTGGGTACCAGCCAGCTGATCACCGCGTTCGTGTTGTACATCGCTCCGCAGAACATCAGCGACGCGTTCCCCAAGTCGTATCGCAGTATCGGCAAGACCACGTTCCTGCTCGGGTTGTCGCGCTACGTGTACTTCTTCCTCGCCCTGGCCGTGATCGTCTGGTACGTGTTCGAGCACACGCCGGTCGGCCGCTACATGTTCGCCACCGGCGGCAACCCCGAAGCGGCCCGCCTGGCCGGTGTCCGCACCGACCGCCTGGTGTGGGGTTCGCTCGTCGCCTCAGCGTTGATCGCCGGCTTCGCCGGGATCGTCTACACGTGGAAGATCGGCAACTACTCCGACAGCGTCGGCCCTGGCCTGCTCTTCCCGGCGATCGCCGCGGTGTTCTTCGGCGCCTCGCAGCTGAAGGGCCGGCCGAACGTGTGGGGCACGCTGATCGCCCTGTACGCCCTGGCCTGGGGCATCTACGGCCTGAACCTCACGATCAACAGCGCCAAGTGGGTCTCGCCGGCGTTCTACGGCATCTCGCTGCTCGGCGCCGTCGCCCTCGCCAGCCGCCAGGGAATCATCAAGGTTCCCCGGCGCAAGAAGACGGCCGAGGCGCCAGCAGCCTCGGCGGCGTCCACCGCGTCGTCCTGATCGCGGGACACCGCACCGGTACCGTGGGCCAGCGTGCTGCTCGGAGCTGACGAGTACCCCTTCCACCAGGTCGCCACCACCTTCGCCGGTGTCGCCTCGGGTGACCCCAGCTGGAACGACGGCCACTACCTGTGCGCCGCCGACCAGGCCGGTGCCGTCGCGCTGACCTCGAACCTGCGCCTGTACCCGAACAACGACGTGATGGACGGCTTCGTCTGCGTGCGCCACGACGGCCTGCAGTACAACGTGCGGGTCTCCCGGCGCCTGCGCCCGGCCGTCGACCACCTGCGCGTCGGCCCGCTGGCCGTCGAGATCGCCGAGCCGCTGCAGACCGTGCGGATGACGCTGGACGAGTCGGCCAACGGCGTGGCCCTCGACCTCACCTTCCACACGGCGAACGTCCCGTACATCGGGCCGGCCGAGATCCGCCGCGTCGACGGCCGGCTGATCAGCGAGCGGGTCACCTACGAGATCACCGGCACGTGCGCAGGGTGGGTCGACGTCGCCGGCACACGGATCCACCTCGACGCGGCGACGACGTCGATGTTCCGCAACCACTCGTGGGGCTTCGGACCCGGGCGCGGCGGTCCGCGCCCGTACGGCGCGCCGACCCCGCCCAAGCGGGCGCCGGGACTGCGCCAGTGGGTGCTGTTCCACCAACCCGACCACGGCGGGTTCTTCTTCGCCGACCCGAGCGGCAGGGCGGCCGCGGGACGCGCGGCGATCCTCACCGACGAGGGCGCCGTGCCGGCCACGGTGGAGGCGGCCGAGGTGGAGATGTACGACGGTGGCCGGCGCCTGCGCCGAGGCTCGTTCCGGCTGGCTGCCGCGGGGGTCGCCCGCGACTACCAGTTCGAGGATCTCGGCTGGGTGTACTGCCAGGGCGGTGGCTACTTCGGCGGCTTCGACGACGGCCTCGGCCAAGGCGTCTACCGCGGCGAGTACCACGCCGAAGGCGAGGTGTGGGACGTCTCGCACCCCACCACCGTCGTCGACGTCACCTCCGGCCGGGCCTTCCAGTTCGAGCACGATTGGGCCGAAAGCTTCGTGCGCGTCACCCAGTCCGGCCGGACCGGCATGGCACACTACGAGGCCGTCGTCGTCCGCTGACATCCGCCTGTCGCCCGCCCGTCGGGGAGACCCTGGTCGTCGTGTACTTACTTGACAGCGACTTCAGATTTGGCAGACTGGGCGGATGATCGCGATCCTCGGCCACATCGACGTCGACCCGTCCGTTCGGGACCGCTTGGTGGCCAGCACGGCCGACCTGCAAGCGGCGACCGAGCGCGACGAACCGGGCTGCCTGGCCTATTCGATGACGGCCGACGCGGCCAACCCAGGGCGGATCCGGATCCTCGAGCTGTGGGACACCGCCGAGTCTCTCGACGCCCACTTCCAGCACCCCAACTTCTTCGCCACCGGTCAGGCGCTGCGCTCCGAGACCCGCCTGGGCGGCAGCGTGACGAAGTACCGGATCGACGCCAGCGATCCGGTCAAGGGCCCGGACGGCGCGGCATCGGCACGGTTCTGGTCGGCGGAGTAGCCGGGCAGTGGTGCGTCACACCGAGCAGGCCAAGGCGTTCGAGCCCACCGCGCACTACGCCGAGCTGCGCGCCACCTGCCCGTTCCACCAGACCACCGACCACGACCCGCCGTTCCACGTGCTGACCCGGTTCGAGGACGTCGTCGCCACCGCCAAGCAGCACCAGCTGTGGCAGAACAAGTTCGGGCCGGGCGTCTTCTACCAGGACTACGGCGTGCTCGGCACGACCGACGACCCGGACCACGCCCGGCACCGCCGGGTGCTGCGGCCGGCCTTCCTGCCGATGGTCATCGACGACCTCGAACCGCTCGCCGGGCGGCTGGGCGGTGCGCTGATGGACGAGTGGATCGGTCTCGGCGAAGGCGACTTCATCGAGCTGTTCGCCGCACCGTTCCCGGCGTTGATGATCGCCGAGGTGCTCGGGATCGACAACGACGACCGGGCCGAGTTCGGCCGGTGGAGCCTTCACGCCGTCGCCGCGCTGACCGGCGGCAACCTCGACAAGTACCAGGAGGCCAAGACCCGCCTCGAGGACTACGTCGAAGCCGGTGTCACCGAACGGTGCGGGCGGCTGGACCGCGGCGAGGCGATCCCCGACGACGCGATCGGGCTGCTCGCCGTCGCGCTGCGCGACGGCACGATCTCGCACGTCGAGATGCGCTACCTCGGCTACCAACTGCTCGTCGCCGGGCACGAGACCACCACCAGCCTGCTCGGCCTGATGCTGTACCGGCTGATCGAGCGGCCGCAGGCGATGGCACGGCTGCGCGCCGACCGCACGCTGCTCCCGAACGCGATCGAAGAGGCCCTTCGCTTCGACTCGCCCGTGCACGGCCTGTTCCGCACCAACGCCCGCGAGGTCACCGTGCACGGCACCACGCTGCCGGCCGACAGCAAGGTCCAACTCGGCTACGCCTCGGCGAACCGCGATCCGTCCCGCTTCCACGACCCGGACGAGTTCCTGATCGACCGCGATCGGCGCGAGCTCGGTCGCCACGTCGCCTTCGGGTGGGGGATCCACCACTGCATCGGCGCACCGCTCGCGCGGCTCACGGCGCGGGTCTCCTTCGGCCTGATCCTCGACCGGATGGCCGACGTCCAACTGGCGGGCGACGCCGTCCGCAACGACTCGTTCGTGCTTCACGGGTTGACCCGTCTCCCGATCCGGTGGACGCCTGCGGCTCCCGACACCGCGTCATGAGCCTGCTCGACCGCTTCCGGATGGACGGCCGCGTCGCCGTCGTCACCGGCTCCGGGCAGGGCATCGGCCGGGCGATCGCCTGGGCGTTGGCCGACGCCGGCTGCGACCTGGTGCTCAACGCCCGGCGGCGCACCGACCTGGAGGCCACGGCCGCCGGCGTCGCCGAGCGTGGGCGCGCCGCGCTGGTCCTCGACGGCGACGTCCGCGACTTGAGCGAGACGATCGCCGAGCGCACGATCGCCACGTTCAGCCGGCTCGACGTGTGGGTCAACAACGTCGGCGGCTCGGACGACAAGAACGTGCGTCACCTGATCGACACCCCCGACGACGTGTTCCGCAGCCAACTGGAGCTCCACCTGACCAGCGCGTTCCAGGGCTGCAAGGCCGCCGCGCACCGGATGACCGAGGGTGGGGCGATCGTCAACATCTCCTCCGGCGCCGGCACCCGCGGCTCGCCGTGGACCGGGCCGTACGCCGCGGCCAAGGCGGGGATGAACAACATGACCCAGACGCTCGCGCTGGAGCTCGCCGAGCGCCGGATACGAGTCAACGCCGTCTCACCTGGACCCGTCGCCACCGAGGCGTTCCGCGAGATCCTCGGGGTCGAGGATCGCCTCGACGCGCTGACCCGGACGATCCCGCTCGGCCGGATGGGCGAGCCCGACGACATCGCCGCCGCCGTCGTGTACCTCGCCTCGCCCGCTGCGTCATGGGTCACCGGCGAGCACCTGCTCGTCGCCGGTGGGCGCACGACGCGCAGCTACGACTACCGACCCAAGGAGACCGCACCATGAGCGCAGACGCCGACACACCCAACACCGGCACGTACGTCGATTCCTACGAGGACGTGTCCAAGTTCCACCTCGACGACGCCCGTGAGCGCCAGCTGCACGACGCGCAGACCGAGTGCACGTTCATGTGGACCACCTCCGACGGCGATCCCGTCGGCGTGATCATGAACTACCTCGTGCACGACGGGCGGTTCTGGCTGACGTGCACCAGGCGGCGCAAGCGTGTCGCCGCCGTCGAGGCCCGGCCGCGGGTGGCGATCGCCGTCACCAGCCGGGGCACCGACATCGGCGTCAGCCAGGCCGTGACCTACAAGGGGAACGCCACCGTGCACGAGGACGAGGCGACCAAGTCGTGGTTCTACCCGGCGCTGGCCGCACGGGTCCGGCCGGAGAGCAAGGAGCGCCAGGACGCCTTCGTCCACCATCTCGACTCACCCGGCCGGGTCGTGATCGAGATCGTGCCGACGGCGCGCATCGGCTTCGACGCCGAGCAGATGTTCAAGAACTCACCTGCCGGTCCCAGCCGCACCAAGGTGTAACGCAGGCTGTCGGGCGGCCGGGTGCGGCCCCCCGCCGATCAGGCGAAGAACTCGCCGAGCAGGTCCGGCGGCCCGGCGTAGTACCGGGTCAGCATCCTGCTGGTGAACTTCCATCCGTCCGCGGTGCGCCGATAGGTGTCGTCGTAGCGGCCGGCGAGCAGCTTGCGCGTGCCGTCGGCGACGTCGTTCAACTCGACGAACTCGCAGCGTCCGGTGGCTTCGTCACCGTTCACGTCGAACACGCTCGACAGGTACAGCTGGATCACCGTGGTGTACTTGGCGATCGAGGTGCGCCACATCTCGACCAACGCCTGGACCCCGACGACGTCGCGTCCCTCGCCGAGCACCCAGCGGGCGTCATCGGTCCACGTCGCGGCCCACGCCTGCGGGTCGCGGGCGCGCACCGCGTCGGCGTAGGCCAGGGAGACGGCACGGAGCTGTGAGTCGTCGGACATCGTCATGGCCACGTTTCTACTACCCGTCGCCCGACCGGGGCCGAGACACCGGGTCGTGGCCCCGTGCCGCAGCCTTGCTTCGCGGCCCCGTGTCGTGGCCACGGTCGCTGCCCCAGCAAGTCCACAGGAAACGGCCAACCGCCTCCGAGGTGCTCACCGTACCGTCGCAGTCGTCCGGGAACGCACCAGGACCCGGACACGCACCACAGCTGCAAGGACGGCACCTCATGAAACCCCTCCGCATCCTCACCTCCGGGCTCGCCACTGCGGCGTGCCTGTTCGCTGCACCGGCTGGCGCGCTCGCCGCGACGGCCGCGACCACCCCGGCGACAGCCGCGCTGGCGACTGCCGCGACCGCTCCGCCAAGCACGATCGTCACCTCGTCGAGCACTCCGGCCGAGACGATGTCCAGCGCACCCTCCGGCCAGCCACCCGCGGCCCCGCCCGGCGGCGGCACCGGTGGGGGCGGCGCAGGCGGAGCGCCGGGCGGCGGCGGTGGCGGCACCGCCACCGTCACCGCGCTCGGCACGTGGACGGTCGACAGCGGCACGCAGACCAGCTCAGGGCAGACCTACGACGCCACCGCGGACAACACCTCGGGCATCCTGCTCACCGGTGGGACCACCACCGTGACCGACGCCACGGTGACCACCAGCGGCGCATCGACCTCGTCGGACGAGTCCAGCTTCTACGGCCTCAATGCCGGCGTGCTCGTCAAGAACGCCGCGCTGACCATGACCGGCGGCACGGTGTCCACGACCGGTGACGGGGCCAACGGCATCTTCGCCTACGGGACCGCCAACGTGACGCTCGACGGCGTCACGGTCGACGCCACCGGCAAGTACGCCCACGGGATCATGGCCAGCGGCGGTGGGACGATCACCGCGACCAACGTCAACGCCTCGACGACCAGCTCCAACGGGGCGGTCATCGCCACCGACCGGGGTGGCGGGACGATCAACGTCACCGGTGGCACGTACACCACAGCCGGAACCGACTCACCCGGCCTGTACTCGACCGGGACGATCAACGTGACCGGTGCGACGGTCACCGCAACCGGGGCCGAGGCCGCGGTGATCGAAGGGTCGAACACGATCACCGTGAAGGACACGACGATCTCCGGCGCGGCCAAGTCGGGCGTGATGCTGTACCAGTCGATGTCCGGCGACGCCTCCGGCAGCGACTCGAGCTACACCCAGACCGGGGGTTCGCTGAGTGCAGCCGCCGGCCCGCTGTTCTACGTGACCAACGCGACCGGCACGGTGCACCTCGACGGCGTTACCACCACGGCCACGTCCGGAATCCTGCTCAACGCCGCAGCCGCCTCATGGGGCACGTCCGGTTCGAACGGCGGCAATGCGGTGCTCGACGCGAAGAACGAGACCCTGTCCGGCGACATCACCGCCGACGCGATCTCAACGGTCGCCGTCACGCTGACCGACTCGACATGGACCGGTGCGCTGGACAACGCCAACACGGCCGCTTCGGCGACGCTCACGCTCGCCGGTACGAGCACGTGGAGCCTGTCGGCCGACTCGCACGTCGGCACGCTGACCGGCGCGGCGATCTCCGGCACGGCGGTGAGCAACATCGCCGGCAACGGCCACACGCTGTACTACGACTCGGCAGCCAACCCCGACCTCGGCGGCACGACCTTCACCCTGGCCGGCGGCGGCACGCTCCAGCCCGACAGCTGAACCGCACGCCACGAAGGCGGGCACCGCTCGCCGAGACCAGATCACCGCCGCTGGCTGCGCCGGTCGACTCAGTCGATCAGCGCGGCCAGCTGGCGTACGTAGGTCTGGTGCAGTGCCGTGCCGATGATGCCCAGGTTCGGCGCGAGGGTGGCGCGGAACACGCGGCGGCACGTCAGGTTGGCGCAGGCACCCTTGAAGTAGTTGAACGCGCTCCAGTAGTGCAGGTCCGCCTCGCTGACGTGGACGCCGGCGAGGCTGGCGAACAAGCTCAGCCACTCGTCCTTCGTGCGCGTCCGCGAGCCGCGCATCGTCACCAGGTACGCCCAGTCCTCGGTCGGGTCGCCGAGATGGGTGAACTCCCAGTCGGTGAACGCCAGCACGCGCCGGCCGTCGTGCACGAAGTTGCCCGGCCCGGGATCGCCGTGCACGATGCCGACCCGCGCCGGCACCTTGGCGTTGGCGTGCAGCCACGCAGCGCCCTCGTCGAGCAGCGGGATGCGGACCTCGGCCTCGCCGCGGTACACCTGGTGCCACCGCTCGATCTGGGCGTGCGTGGCGTCGCTCGGGTCGCCGTCGAGGGTCAGCCGGGCGAGCCCGGACGACCAGTCGGTGCGGTGCAACCGGTCGAGGGCATGGACGAAGTCGGCGGCCAGCTCGACCGTCATCGACCGGTCATCGCGGCCCGTGGACACACCGTCGACGAAGTCCATCACGAAGAACGGCTGGCCGGCGACGTGGCCGGTGTGCTCCATCCAGCGGACCGGCGCGACCGGGCACCCGAGGGCGTGCGCCGCCGACATGAACCGGAACTCGTCGGCGCTGGCGGTGCCGAACACGCCGTCCTGCTCGACACGCACGACGTACCGCATCCCGTCGGTCATCTGGACGAACCAGTTGGCCCGCGAGTTGCCGGTGGCGATGCGCCGGAACGTCGCCACGCGCGAGCCGTCGGCGCGCTGCGCGGCGATCCAGGCCCCGATCGCCTGACGCCCGTCGGGGTCGCCGGTGAGGTCGTGCGCGGCGCCAGCCGTGTCAGTCATCGAGCTTGCCCCGGAACGCAGCGACCAAGGGCGCCGTCTCGGCAAGCTCGTCGTCCAACTGGCGCACGAGCACGGGCCGCAGCTTGGCACGCACCGCGTCGGCGTCGGGGCCCGCCTGGCCGACCGCCGCGGCCAGGGCGTCGCCGGCCGCGGCATGCACGGACACGGCCGTCGAGCGGCCGTCCCACGTGACCAGCGGGTTGCCGGCGAGCCGGCCGCGCCCGCCGGCCAGCTCGCCGGTGCGGTCGCCGGCGCGGTCGGCGCCCCC
>CAZMHG010000017.1:0-14968 GCA_964565975.1 uncultured Ilumatobacteraceae bacterium
TAGAGCATTTGACTACGGATCAAAAGGTTAGGGGTTCGAGTCCCTTCGAGCGCGCCAGACACGGGCACCATGCACGCGCCGCACTCCGGCGCGATCCCTCTCGAGGCCTCGCCGAATCGGCGGGGCCTCTGGCATTGTGCGGCGGGTGAGCCGACGGCGGCCGGACGGTCGTGACGGTGGATCCGACCGAGCACCTGGCCGCTCGACTGCAGCTCTAGGGTCGCGGGCCATGGCTGTCATCGACGTGCACGACCTGGCCAGGATCGAGCGCGGGCACCATCCGGACCCGGCCCGGTCGATGTCGCTGCCGGCCGAGGCGTATACCGACCCAAAGTGGTTCGCCGCCGAGCAACAAGCGATCTTCGCGCGGACCTGGCAACTCGTCTGCCACGTTGGCTGGCTGGCAACCCCGGGCAGTTACCTGGCCACGTCGGTCGCCGATTCGCCGGTGGTCGTGGTGCGTGGTGACGGTGGCGAGCTGCGCGCCTTCTACAACGTGTGCATGCACCGCGCGCACGAGTTGGTCGCGGGTGCCGGTGTGGCCAGGGCACTCGTCTGCCCGTACCACGCGTGGACGTTCGGGCTCGACGGCCGACTGAAAGCGGCGCGCAGGACAGACTCGATGCCCGACTTCGATCGTGACCTGATGTGCCTCCGGGACGTGCGCGTCGAGGAGTTCGGCGGGTTCGTCTACGTCAACCTCGACCGCTCGGCAACCTCGCTCGCCGACGTGGCCGGCGACCTGGCGGTGGAGATCGAGCGCTGGGCACCCGACGTGCGCGAACTGCACCACACGCACCGCCTCTCGTTCGACGTGGCGTCGAACTGGAAGAACGTCATCGACAACTTCCTCGAGTGCTACCACTGCCACCCGGCGCACCCGGAGTTCGTCTCACTCGTCGACATGGCCACCTACCAGATCCGCACGCACGGGATCTGGTCGAGCCACTTCGCCTCGGCCGGCACTCGCGACAACACCGCATACGACGTCACCGGCGCGGCGGTCCAGGATCACGCCGTGTGGTGGCTGTTCCCGAACACGTGCCTGCTGCGCTATCCGGGTCGTGGCAACTTCATGGTCTTCCAGGTGATCCCGACCAGTGCCGATCGGACGCTCGAGACATGGGACTTCTGGCTCGAGACCGAGGACCTGACCCCTGCCGAGATCGAGGCCTCGCGGTACATCGACGAGGTGCTCCAGCCGCAGGACATCGCGATCGTCGAGAGTGTGCAACGCGGCATGCGCACCGTCGCGTTCGATCAGGGCCGGATCGTGGCCGACCCGGCCGGCTCGGGGCTCTCCGAGCACGCCGTCCACCACTTCCACGGCTTGGTCCTCGCCAGCTACCGCGACCTTGTCGAGCAACGAGCCACGTGACATCCCTCGCGCCGGACGCCCTGACCTCAGGGATCAGGGTGACGTCGTCGCCGACGTCGCGTCGACTCGGTCCAGGCAGTAGCTGGTGATCGCCGCGCGTGTGGCGGCCAGCCGGGTGAGCGCTGCGTCGGGCGCGGCGGCGAGGTGCTCGACGGGCATGCTCGACAGCCCGCTGAACACCGTCATCTGCAGGGCGTGGAGGCGTTCGACGTCGGCGAGGGCGGTGGGTCGAGCTTCGGCGGCGAGGCCGTCGACGTACGCCGAGGCGATCTCCGTGTCGAGAGCGGCGAGGTCGTCGCTCGTCCGATGCCCCAGCTGCACGTCGCCGAGCAGCAGCTGACCGAGATCGAACCCGAGCGGCAACGGCTTCCAGAACCCGAAGTCGATCAGCACGAACTGGTCCGCGCGCTCCGCGCCGAGCAGGTTGTTCGGGCAGGCATCACCGTGTCCGGGGAGATGGGGCGCCGTTGCCAGCTCGTCGACCCACGCAGGTACCTGATCGGCCGCGTCGAGCATTCGCTGGTGCAACTCGTCGCCGTACGCGCCGGCCAGCACCGGGTGGGCCCACAGGTCGCGGTCCTGCAGCATCGGCACGACCTGGTGCTCGAACCGGCCATGAAGGTAGTCACGGACCGACCACTGATGGTCGTCGATCTGGGCCAACGGTGCCACCCGCTGGCTGCCGGCGAGGCGACCGAGCAGGTAGCCGGCACGCCGGTACCGCGCGGTGTCCCACGGCCAGGCATGTTCGGGGACGACCTCGAGCCAGATCGCCGTGGACAGTTCGTCGAGGTCGATCACCGCCAGGGGTCTGGGCATCGACAGGCCGTCGGGGAGACGGTCGGCCAGATCGGACCGATACACGCTTGCCTCCGAACGCCACGGCACCGACGCCGCGGCCATTTCGCGCAGGTGCTCGGGGACGAACGCGAAGTGGGGCGATCTCGACCAGTTCTGGACGAGCTTGACGAAGATGCGGAACGGCCGCGTGCCGCGCGAGCACCGGGCATGACCGCTGATCCACCAGCGGCCGCCCGTGGTGATCGCCGGCAGGGCGTAGTCGACGACCTCGACGCCGACGTCGATCAGCGTGACCTCGTCCTCGCCGAGCAGGTCGGCCACGATCGCGGCCAGCGCGTCGTCGCCGACGTCGGCACTACCGAGCAGTTCGCGTCCCATGACGGGAAATGTACTTTACTATCGTGGGGTTGTAAACTAGCTTTATGAAGAGCGGGCAGGCGACCGGCGAGCACCACGTCGTGCGGGTGCTCGGGCAGTTGATGGGCGAGGCACGCGAGCTGATCCTCGGCCACGGCCAACGCGGGCTGCGCCCGTCCCAGTACCGGGTGATCGAGAGCGTCCCGCCCGACGACTCGATCACCGTGACCGAGCTCGCCGAACGGGTCGGCATGACCAAGCAGGGGATCGGCCAGTTCGTCACCCAACTCACCGCGGCCGGCTACCTGACCACCGCAACCGACCCGGGCGACCGGCGGGTGCGCAAGGTGCTGCGCACTCGCGAGGGCAACGACGCCATGGGCGACCTCGCGGTGATGCTCGAGACGCTCGAACGCACGTGGGCAGACCGGCTCGGCGCACGCCGGTACCGGCAGTTCCGCAACGCGCTCGACGACCTCGCCGACGGCTGGGAGGGCGACGCCTGACCCTGCCAGGCGTCCGCTGGCGCGCAACGGCGGTCCGCCTCCAGCTTCCGTGCTGATACCCTCTGGGGTATGTTGAAACGAGTGGTGATCGTCGGCGGTGTCGCCGGCGGGATGTCGGCGGCGGCACGGTTGCGGCGTCTCGACGAAGACGTCGAGATCGTCGTCATTGAACGCAGCGGGCACGTGTCGTTCGCCAACTGCGGGCTGCCGTACTACGTGGGCGGTGTGATCGAGGACGAGGACGACCTCACGTTGCAGACGCCGGCGTCGCTGTGGGCACGCTTCCGGCTGGACGTCCGCGTCGACACCGAAGTGGTTTCGATCGACGCCGCTGCGCAGCGCGTCGTGGCCCGTTCCACACGGACCGGTGACGAGCAGTCGATCAGCTACGACGCGCTGATCCTCAGCACCGGCGCGGCACCGGTCCGGCCACCGATCCCGGGCTACGAACGGGCGCTGACGCTGCGCACGGTGGAGGACGCGGCGCGCATGGCCGGCGAGGTCGGCGGCCAGCCGGCGACCGCGGTGGTGATCGGTGCCGGGTTCATCGGATTGGAGGTCGCCGAGAACCTGGTCGAAGCAGGCCTCGAGGTGACCGTCGTCGAGGCCGCACCGCAGGTCCTCACGCCACTCGACCCGGAGATGGCGATCCTGGTCGAAGACGAGCTCGTCGCCCACGGCGTGCGTGTGCTCACGGGCGTGGGCGTCGCCTCGGTCGGCGCGTCCGACGTCGTGCTCGCCGACGGGCGCGTCGTGCCGGCGCAGCTGGTCGTCGGTGCGATCGGAGTGCGCCCGGACGTGCACCTGGCTCGCGAGGCGGGCCTGGCGATCGGTGCCGGCGGCGGCATCGTCACCGACGACGTGATGCGCACGAGCGACCCGCACATCCACGCAGTCGGCGACGCGGTCGAAAAGCGCGATGCGGTGTCGCGCACGACGTCGATGATCGCCCTGGCGAACATCGCCAACCGGCAGGGACGGCGCGTCGCCGACCACCTGGCCGGTCGACCGATCCGGCCGGTGGCCTCGTTCGGCACGGCGATCGTCAAGGTCTTCGAACTGGCCGCGGCGACAGTCGGCTGGAGCGAGACCCGGCTACGCGCGGCGGGGCGGCCGTACCGGGTGGTGCACTCGCACCCGTTCTCCCACGCGACCTACTACCCGGGAGCGACGCGGCTGTCGATGAAGCTGGTCTTCGATCCCGACGGCACGATCCTGGGCGCCCAAGCCGTGGGTCGTGACGGCGTCGACAAGCGCATCGACGTGATCGCCACGGCGATGGCTGCCGGGCTTCCCGCCGAACGACTGGCCGATCTCGAACTGGCCTACGCGCCGCCGTTCTCGTCCGCAAAGGACCCGGTGAACATGCTCGGCTACATGGCCGAGAACGTGCTGCTCGGCGACTGCGACGTCGTCGACCCGCTCGCGCTCGCCGGGCTCGCCGCCGACGGCTGGATGGTGGTCGACGTCCGTTCACCGGCCGAGCACGCCGCCGGCGCCATCGCCGGATCGGTGTCGATCCCTGTCGACGAGTTGCGCGATCACCTCGATCGTGTGCGCGGCCAGCGTGTGGTCGTCTACTGCGAGGTCGGACAGCGGGGCCACACGGCGGCGGCACTGTTGCGCGACGAGGGTGTGACGGCGCGCAACCTGGACGGCGGTTACGCGACCTGGCGCGCTGCCATCCGCGCACGCCGGCAGAACGTGTAGCTCGCCACCCGCGCCGCGTGTGTGAACTGCGGTCGGGGTAGCGTCGCGGCGCAAGGAGGACGTGATGACCATCAGACCGTGGTTGGTGTCGCTCGCCGCGTCCGCTGCCCTCGCAGCGGGTCTGGCCGGGACCGTCGAAGCGACGGCGTCGACCACAGCCGGTACGACGGCGACAACGCCGCCCCCGGCGTCACCTGGCTCGATGGCGACGACCGGGTCGACGACGACGCCCGGCTCGACGGCGACAAGTGGTTCGACAGCCGCGACGCCTGTGTCGACGGCGACGAGCGGGTCGACACCGCTGCCCGATCCGCCGGCGTACTGCTCCAAGATCCTCTACTACGGGGTGCGTGCCGACGAGGCGGCCGATGCCGCTGACGGCACGGACGCCACCGCGGCGCACGCGGCGTTCGTCAAGTTCATCGCCGTGGCCGACACGATGAATGTCGATGCACCCACCGAGATCGCCGGCCAGATCGCTGCGGCGGTCGAGGTCGCCAAGGGCGTCGACAAGATCTTCGCCCGCGTGGGATACGACGCCTCGCAGCTGACCGACGCCGACCAGACGGAGTTGCAGTCGGTTGCCGGCTCGGCCGAGTACGCGGCCGCCGGGCCGGTGCTGAAGGCCTACGCCTCCGACGTGTGCCACATCAATCAGGCGCAGGCGGCGTTCTGCGTTCGGCTCGATGAGTACCGCGTCGCCGGCCGGTCGGTGCGCGACGCGCTCGATGCCGCCGACCCGGTCAAGATCAAGGCCGCCTTCGCCGCCCTCGACCCGCTCAGCGCCGACCTCCGTGACGCGCTCCCCACGGACCTGGCCGGCCCGCTCGGCAAGCGCCTCGACGCCCAGCAGAAGATCGAGGACCTCCTCGCCAAGTTCAACTACGATCCGGCGGCCGTGGAAGCCGACGCCGCCGCCATCGCCGAACTGGCCGCGTTGTCCTCGAACGACGAGGTCGATGCGGCCAACGCTCAGTTCAAGGACTGGATCGTCGGTAACTGTGGCTTGCCTCGGGAGAACTAGGGTCCGGGCGGACCTATTCATTCGAACTCAAACTCATTCGGACTCAAACGGAGGGTCGACGTGAAGATCAGGCAGTTGGCGGCCGCGGCCGTGGGTGTTGGTGTGCTCGGCATGGCCGGAACGGCGCTGGCGATCCCGATCACCCCGTCCACCAGCCCGACTTCGCCGTCGGCGACCACGCCGGCGCCGCTGGACACCACCAGCGGCATCACCACCGACACGGTCGCGATCACGCCCGACACGGTCGGCGGGGTCACGACCGGCACCACCGCCGGCACCGGCGGGACGGCGGCAGAGCCGACCCAGTTCTGCAGCGTCCTCGTCGAGTACGCCGGCGCGGCGCTCGAGGTCGGTACCGCGTTGCAGGCGTCCACCATCGATGCCGCCGTGGCCGACGCGGCGTTCGGCCGCGTGAGCGCCGCCGCGCCGATGCTCAAGCAGTCGGCCCCGGCCGACCTGTCGGGCGATGTCACCAAGGTCGTCGACGCCGCGCTCGCGCTGTTCGACATCGTCAAGCGGCACAACTACAACGAGGCCGACCTGCAGAAGTCGCCCGAGGACGTCGCGGCAGCCACGGCGATCATCAACGACACGTCCGTCGGCGCGGCGAGCTCGCGGCTCGACACCTACCGGACGACCACGTGCAACGTGCCAGGCGACCGGGTGGCGTTCTGTGCCCTGGCGCACCGGTACAACGCCGATGCGGGGGCCATCAGCGCGGCGTTGCAGGCCACCCCGGCGGACGCTGCTGCGGCGACAGCGGCATGGACCGACATGCAGCCGCTGCCCGAGCAGCTGAAGAGCACCTCGCCGGCGGACATCAAGGACCTCCTCACGGCCGTGCTCGACGCCCAGTCCAAACTGCTCGGGATCATCGCGAACTACGGGTTCGACCAGTCGAAGATCCCCGCCGGCAGCGCCGACGACACGACCCTCACCCAGATCAGCCAGGACCCGACGCTGGCCAGCCAGATCACCCAGATCAACACCTGGGGCGCGGCGAACTGCGCGATCATCCCGGACTGACCGACACCGCGCGGGTCGACGCTCCGGTCGATATATCGTCATCGCGACGACCGTCACAGATTCGACTACGGTAGACCGGCATGGGTGATCCTCGTCACGCCGTCGTCACCGGAGGGAACAAGGGCATCGGGCTTGCCTGTGCCGAGCACCTGGCAGCGGCCGGCTTCCGCGTCACGGTGATGGGTCGGGATCCGGCCGCGCTCGCCGAGTGTGGGTTCCCGGCGATCGCCTGCGACGTCACCGACGAGGGGTCGGTGCGCGCGGCGTTCGCCGCGGCCGGCCACGTCGACGTGCTGGTGGCCAATGCCGGTGCGTCGATGTCGGCTCCGGTCAAGCGCCAGACGCTGGACGACTGGAACTGGATGCTCGCGGTCAACGCCACCAGCGTGATGCTGTGCGCCCGCGAAGTGGTCGAACCGATGCGGGCCAACGGCTGGGGCCGGGTCGTGACGCTGGCGTCGGTCGCCAGCCATGTCGGTGGTCGTTACGTCGGCGCGTACACCGCGGCCAAGCACGCCGCGCTCGGCTTCACCCGGGCGTTGGCCACCGAACTGGCCGGCAGCGGTGTCACGGCCAACGCCGTGTGCCCGGCGTACGTGCGGACCCCGATGACCGAGCGGACGATCGCCAACATCATCGCCCGCACCGGGATGTCGGCGGCAGAGGCCGAGAAATCGCTGATCGGTCACTCGGCACTCGGCAGGTTGATCGAGTCCGACGAGGTCGCCGCCGCGGTCGACTACCTGTGCTCCGACGCGGCGGCGGCGGTGAACGGGCAGTCGATCATCCTCGACGGCGGCTCGGTGCAGCAGTGAGTCCGGCGACGCCCTTTCGCGCCTCGGCGGCGCTGACGCGCGACTGGAACCACTTCCGCGTCGAGGTCGCCGACCGGGTGATGACGATCACGCTCGACCGCCCGGACAAGCTGAACGCGATCACGTTCGACGCCTATGCCGATCTGCGCGACCTGTTTCGCGAGGTGCCCCACGCGGCGGTGTGCGATGCGATCGTGCTGACGGGTGCCGGGCGCAGCTTCTGCAGCGGCGGCGACGTCAACGAGATCATCGGCGAGCTGATCCAGATGGATCCACGCGACCTGCTCGAGTTCACCCGCATGACCGGCGCCGTGGTCCAGAACATGCGCGAGTGCCCGATCCCGATCGTCGCCGCGGTCAACGGCACGGCCGCTGGGGCAGGCGCCGTGCTGGCGATGGCGTCCGACTTCCGGCTGGTCAGCACGGCGACCAAGTTCCGCTTCCTGTTCACCAACGTCGGGTTGAGCGGCGGCGACATGGGCACGTGCTACCTGTTGCCCCGTCTCGTCGGCCTCGGCCGGGCGACCGAGATCCTGATGTTCGGCGACGCGGTCACCGGCGAGCACGCGGTGCAGATCGGGCTGGCCAGCCGTTGCGTCGAGCCCGACGCGCTGCTGGATGCCGCACGTGAGTACGCGACCCGCCTCGTCAACGGCCCCACGTTCGCGTTCCACACGACCAAGATGCTGCTGACCCGCGAGATGGACATGAGCCTGCAGGCCGCGCTCGAACTGGAGGCGATGACGCAGGCGCACCTGATGCAGACGCACGACCATGCCGAGTTCCATCGCTCGTTCAATGCCGGCGAGCGTCCCCAGTGGAACGGGCGGTGAGATGAGCGACGCTGCACCCAGCCATCAGATGTTCAACCCGCCGACGTTGTCACCGGGCGTCGGCTTCTCCCATGCCGTCGTCGCCGCGGCCGGCCGCACGGTGTACGTCGCCGGCGAGATCGGCTGTGACACAGCTGGCGTCGTGGTCGGTGAGACCCTCGCCGAACAGTTCGACCTGGCATTGGCCAACGTCGTCGCGGCGCTCGCCGCGGCGGGCGCCAGACCCGCGCACGTCGTGTCGATCACGATGTACTGCACCAGGGTGCCCGAGTACCGGTCGTCGCTGCGCGAGATCGGCCGCAGCTACCGCACCCACTTCGGCCGGCACTTCCCGGCGATGGCGCTGGTCGGGGTCACCGAGCTGGTCGAGCCGATGGCCAAGATCGAGATCATGGCCACCGCGGTGATCCCCGGTCCCGCGTGAGGCGGCGCTGACCCGATGCCATCTGGCTGGGCATGAGCAGGACCGCCAGCGCACGAACGCTGATCGTCTCGCTGTTCGGCGCGTTCGTCCGCGGGCTGGGCGGGTGGATCGCCGTCGGCGACATGGTCGAGCTGCTCGGCGCGCTCGGCGTCGACGGGCAGGTCGCCCGCTCGGCGATCGCCCGGATGAAGCAGTCCGGGCAACTGGTTGCCGAACGCCGCGGCGGGCGGGCCGGTTACCGGCCGTCGGACGAACTTGGCGACGTGTTGGCGGTGGGTGACTCGCGGCTGTTCAGCAACACCGCCGGAGCGTCGCTGGCCGACGGCTGGCTGGTCGTGATCTTCAGCGTTCCCGAGGCCGAGCGCGACCAGCGCCACGTGCTGCGTTCACGGCTTGGCGCGCTGGGCTGCGGGCCGCTTGCGCCGGGGGTGTTCGTCGCCCCGCGCCGGGTCGAAGCCGACGTCCGCCGGATGCTGTCCAGCGTCGGGCTCGAGCGGTATGTCTCGATGTTTGGTGGCGAGTACCTCGGCTTCGCCGACCTGGCGGTGCTCGTTCGTTCGGCGTGGGACCTGTCGGCGGCCAAGCGCTACCAGCGGTTTGTCCGTGTCCATCCGGTGCCCAGCCACGTTCCCGAGCCCGTCGCGGCGTTCGTCTCGTACGTCCGGCTGCTCGAGGATTGGCGCCAACTGGTCTACGAGGATCCCGGCCTGCCCGACGAGCTGACCCCGCACGCCGGCGCCCGGCGCGACGCCGCGGTGCGCTTCGCCGCGTGCCGAGGCGTGCTGGCCGGGCCGGCGGTCGCCTACGTGCAGGACGTCATCGGCGATCGCTGAGTGCCGGCCGCGGGTCGCGGGCCGCCGCGGCCGCACCCCACGACGGTCACGGCAACACGTGCACGGTCACGGCAGGCGGCGGGCGATGATCGTGCGTTGGACCTCGCTGGCGCCTTCGTAGATGCGCGGCGCGCGCACGTCGCGGTACAGCGCCTCCAGCCGGTGGCCGACCTCCAGCGCGCGTGCCCCGTGAATCTGCACTGCCTCGTCGACCACGCGTTGAGCGGTCTCGGTGGCGAACAACTTGGCCATCGACGACGCCATCGTCAGATCGGTGACCCGCTCGCCGCGCTGGGACCCGTCGTAGGCGCGAGCCGCCTCGTGCACCATCAGCCGTGCCGCCTGCGTCCACACGGCCATGTCGGCCAGCTTGTGGGCCACGGCCTGCAAGTCGATCAGCGGGCCGCCGAACGCGTGCCGGCTGCGCGCATGGGCGGTCGCCGCCTCCAGCGCGGCCTGGGCCATGCCAACGGCGAACGCCCCGACCGAGGGCCGGAACAGGTCGAGTGTGCGCATCGCCACCTGGAACCCGCGGTCGACCTCGCCGAGCACGGCGTCGTCCGGTACGAACACACCGTCGAAGTCGAGCTGCCCGATCGGATGCGGCGAGAGCAGCTCGAGCGCGCGACCCGACAAGCCGTGCGTGGCGCCGTCGACGCAGAACGCCGTCACGCCCCGGGCTCCGGCGCCAACCGTCGTGCGGGCGAACACGGTGTACACGTCGGCGTCGGGAGCGTTGCTGATCCACGTCTTCGTACCGGTGAGGCGGTAGCCGCCGGCGACCCGCTCGGCGGCCAGCCGCATCGCCGCGGCATCGCTTCCGGCGTCGGGCTCGCTCATCGCGAACGCGGGCACCACCGTCCCGGCGCACACGCCAGGCATCCACCGCGCCACGACGGCATCGCTGCCCGATTGCAGGATCGGATACGAGCCAAGGCCCTGCATGGCGAAGGCCGTCTCCACCGCTCCGCTCTCGCACGCCAGGGCTTCGCGCAGGATGCACAGGTCGATCGCCGAGACCTCGTCGTCGTGCACACCACCCACCCGGGTGGGGAAGAGCCGGGCGATCAGCCCGTCGTCGCCCATCGCCCGTACGACCAGGCGATTGACCCGCCCGTGATCACCGGCGGCGGCGATCGGCGCGAGGTCGTCGCGGCACGTCCGCCGCGCCCGGTCGTACAGTGCCTGCTCGGCGGGACTCAGCGCCACGACGGATCCTCGGTGTGCGTGCGGTCGGCGGTCATCGTGTCGGTCCTGTCCGGTCAGTTCTTCGGCGTCGGCAGCGCCTGCTGATCACGGCGCCGGGCAGTCCGCGCGCTGCGGTACTGCTTCGGCCAGTCCGGTGTCAGCCCCTGGTCGAGTGCCGCGTTCAGCGTCCAGTACGGGTCGACCAGGTGCGGCCGGGCGAGCAGGCACAGGTCGGCGCGGCCGCTGAGGATCACTGTGTTCACATCGTCCACGCTGCTGATCGCCCCCACGGCCATGGTCGGGATGTCGACCTCGTGGCGGATGCGATCGGCAAACGGGGTCTGGTACAGCCGCCCGTACGCCGGGCGCTGCTCGGCCACCACCTGCCCGGTCGAGACGTCGATCGCGTCGACACCGACTGCCTTCAACGCCGCCGAGAACTGGACCGCGTCGTCGCCGTCGAAGCCACCGTCGGCCCAGTCGGTCGCCGAGATGCGCACGCTCAGCGGCAGGTCCTCGGGCCACGCGGCGCGCACCGCGGTGGCGACGGCCAGCGGGAAGCGCATCCGGTTGGCGGCCGAACCGCCGTAGTCGTCGGTCCTCTGGTTGGTCAACGGGGACAGGAACGAGCTGAGCAGGTAGCCGTGGGCCATGTGCAGTTCCAGCCAGTCGAACCCGGCATCGGCGGCGCGGCGTGCGGATGCGGCGAACTGCTCGGTGACCCGGGCGATGTCGTCAGCGGTCATCTCGCGCGGCGCCGCGTTGCGCGGCGTGAAGGGCAACGGCGACGGCGCGATCAGCTCCCAGTTGCCGTCGTCCAGCGGGATGTCGTCGCCGTCCCACATCGGCTTGGTCGAGCCCTTGCGTCCGGCGTGGCCGAGCTGGACGGCGATCTTGGCGGTCGTGTTGTGGTGCACGAAGTCGGTGACCCGCCGCCACGCGGCGACGTGCTCGTCGTTCCACAGCCCGGCGCACCCTGGCGTGATGCGCGCCTCAGGGGCGACGCAGGACATCTCGGCGATCACCAGCCCGGCGCCGCCGACGGCGCGTGAGCCGAGGTGGACGAGGTGCCAGTCGCCGACGGTGCCGTCGATTGCCGAGTACTGGGCCATCGGCGACACGACGACACGGTTGGCCAGCGTCACGCCGCGCAATCGGAACGGATAGAACATCGGCGGGGTCGACGGGTCGGCCGGGCGCAGGTCGGCCGGCTGGGCGTCGTGGAACCACGAACGGATCTCGCCGGCGAAGGCCGGGTCGCGGCGGAACAGGTTGTCGTAGGTGATCCGTTGGCTGCGGGTGAGCAGCTGGAAGGTGAACTCCTCGGTCGGCAGGTCGACGTACCGGTCGACATGCTCGAACCACTGCTGGCTGGTCAGCGCGGCGCGCTGCAGGCTCTCGACCAGTGGTCGGCGTTGCGCTTCGTACTCGGCGAGCGCGGTGGAGACGTCGGTGGGGTGGCGGTGCAGTGCGTCGCCGAGCGCGATCGCGTCCTCGAAGGCCAGCTTGGTACCGCTGCCGATCGAGAAGTGGGCGGTGTGCACCGCGTCGCCGAGCAGCACGCGATTGCCGCGCGACCAGTGGCGGTTCTTGATGATCCGGAACGTCAGCCACTTCGAGTTGTTGCCGACCAGGCCCTGCCCGCCGAGGTGCTCGGCGAACAGCCGCTCGCAGAACGCCTTCGCGTCGTCGTCGGTCTGACCCGGCGCGGCATAGCGTTCGCCGCTGGCCGCCAGCCCGGCGCGCTCCCACGTGGCGTCGGCCGTCTCGACGATGAACGTGGAATGGGTCGGGGAGAACGGGTAGACGTGCGCCTGGAACACGCCCCACTCGGTCTCGGCGAACAGGAACGTGAACTGCTCGAACCGTTGCGGCGTGGCGAACCAGATGTATTTGCAATGACCGGGCTCGATGCTCGTGCCGAACTCGTCGGCGTGGGCCGTGCGGAACGCGCTGTTGACGCCGTCGCAGTAGACGATCAGGTCGGCATCGGTGACCTCGGCTGGCTCGGCGCCGGGCAGGACCTCGGTCTGGTAGCGCACATCGACGCCCAACTCCTTGGCACGTGCACCGAGCAGGGCGAGCAGCCGCTGGCGGGACAGCGCGGCGAAACCGTGCCCGCCGCTGCGCAGCGTGCGGCCACGGTGGACCACGTCCATCGTCGGCCAGTAGCTCATCTCGGCCTCGATCGCGTCGAACACCTGCGGGTCTGCTCCGCGCAGGTTGGCCAGGGTCTCGTCGCTGAAGACCACACCGAACCCGAAGGTGTCGTCCGCCCGGTTGCGCTCGTAGACCGTCACCTCGCCCAACCCGCTGCGGTGCAGCAGGATGCCCAGCAGCAATCCAGCCGGCCCGCCACCGATGCAGGCGACCCGAAGCTTCACCGGCCCGGCAGTACCTCGCTCATCCATGTCCCGACCGTATCACGAAGTCTCGACGGTCGTCACAGCATCGACATACCCATCGGCGCGCGCTACTCTTGGACGAGCTCGATCAGGGTCCCGAAGCTGCCCTTCGGGTGGACGAACGCCACGGTCGTCCCGCGCGAGCCGGGCCGCGGTGCCTTGTCGATCGGGGTCGCGCCGGCGGCGATCATCGCGTCCAGCGCCTCCTGGCAGTTGGCGACGCGGTAGCCGACGTGATGCAAGCCCTCGCCGCGCTTTTCGATCGCCTTGGCGATCGGGCTGTCCTCGCGGGTCGCCGCGGTGAGCTGGATGTAGCTGTCGGCGACCTTGATCAGCGCTTCTTCGACGCCGTCGGACTCGACGATCTCCCGATGGTTGACCTCGGCGCCGAACGCCCGGGCGTAGTAGTCGATGGCCGCGTCCAGGTCACGAACGGCAATGGCGATGTGGTCGATCTCGGTCAGCTGCACGTACCTATGTTGGTGCGCAGCCACGCCGTCGTGCCAGCCAGCGCCCGCTGCGGTGCGTGGTGCGCGCCGGCCGGTCAGCGACGGAACAGGTTCAGCTTGTCCTCGACCTTGGCGCGCAGCTCGTGGTCGGTCACGCCGAGCCCGGGCTCGGGCGCCAGGCACAGCACGCCGAGCTTGCCCTCGTGCATGTTGTGGTGGACCTGATAGGCGGCCTCGCCGGTCTGCTCGAGGGTGAACACCTGCGACAGCACCGGATGGATCTTGCCCTTGGCGATCAGCCGGTTGGCCGCCCAGGCTTCCTGGTAGTTGGCGAAGTGGCTTCCGATCAGGCGCTTCAGCCGCATCCAGAAGTGACGGTTGTCGAACTCGAGCATGAACCCGCTCGTGGCGGCACAGCTGACGATCGTGCCGCCGCGCTTGGCGACGTACATCGACGCGGCGAACGTCTGGCGGCCGGGATGCTCGAAGACGATGTCGGGATCCTCGCCGACCAGGTCGCGAATGTCCTTTCCCAGGCGTCGCCACTCGCGCTCGTCGTGCTGGCCGTCCTCGGTCCAGAACCTGTAGCCGGCAGCCGCCCGGTCGATGACGGCCTCGACGCCCATGTTGTGCAGGATCTGGGCCTTGTCGGCGCTGGACACGACGCACACCGGGATGCCGCCGCCGTTCAGCACGTACTGCGCGGCGTAGGCGCCGATGCCGCCGGTCGCGCCCCAGATCAGCACGACGTCACCCTGCTTCATCTGCGCGCCGTTGCGGCTGACGAGCATCCGGTAGCTGGTCGAGTTGCACAGCGCACTGACCGCCGCCTCCTCCCAGGTCAGGTGGGCAGGCTTGGGCATCAGCTGATTCGCCTTGACGACCGACAGGTCGGCGAGGCCGCCGAAGTTCGTCTCGTAGCCCCAGATCCGCTGGCTCGTTGCCAGCATCGAGTCGTTGTGCGCGGTGTTGTCCTGGTCGTCCACGTGGTTGCAGTGCACGGTCACCCGGTCGCCCGGCTTCCAGTTGCGAACGGCCGAGCCGACGCGCAGCACGACGCCGCTGGCGTCGCTGCCGAGTACCTGGAACGGCTGGTCGTGGCGCC
This sequence comes from uncultured Ilumatobacteraceae bacterium, assembly GCA_964565975.1. Taxonomy (GTDB): domain Bacteria; phylum Actinomycetota; class Acidimicrobiia; order Acidimicrobiales; family Ilumatobacteraceae; genus JAKOUY01. The sequence goes on from CAZMHG010000017.1 coordinate 14,855, forward strand.
GGGCCCACTCGCTCTCCTTGGCCAGACGGGCCATCGGGCCGAACGTCGAGACCGGCTCGAAGATGCTGCTCCACACGGTGTTGAAGTTGATGCTGCTGGCCATCACCGCCAGGT
>CAZMHG010000018.1:0-3671 GCA_964565975.1 uncultured Ilumatobacteraceae bacterium
GTTCCAGGCGCCGGAGGTCGCCAGCGACGGTCCGTCGGTGGCCAGCGACGTGTTCACCATCGCGCGCACCTTGGCGGTGCTGATCTTCGAGTTCAAGGGCTACCAGACGACGTACGCCACCACCCTGCCGGCCCAGGACCAGGTGCCGGTGTTCGCCGACCACGACTCGCTGTACCGCTGGCTGCAGCGCGGCACCGCGCCGCGGCCGAACGACCGCTTCCCGACCGCCGACGAGATGCGCGAGCAGCTGCTCGGCGTGCTGCGCGAGGTCACCGCCGCGGCGTCGTCGGGTGCGGTCACGACCAGCACGCCGTCACGTGTGTTCGACCCACCGGCGACGGCGGGGGAGACGCTCGAGTGGCGCGATCTGCCGCGGTTGCTGCCCGACCCCAGCGATCCGCAGGCAGCGTGGCTCTCGGCGATCACCGCCGACTCGGCCGCAGGCCGGCTGGTGGCGTTGCGCGGCGCACCGGAACGGTCGATCGGGGTGATGCTCGCCGAAGCGAGCGCGCTGCTGGAGACCGGCGACGCGGCCGGCGCCGAGGCAGCGGTGAACGAGGCGTTGGCTGCCGACCCGTGGGAGTGGCGGGCGATCTGGATCCAGGGCCTGATCCACCTCGAACAACGGCGCCCGGCCGACGCGATCGAGGCGTTCAACACGGTGTACGGGCAGATCCCCGGCGAGCTGGCGCCCAAGCTGGCGCTCGCCCTGGCGTGCGAGATCGGCGGCCGCCCGGATCATGCCGAGCGGATGTACCGCGTCTGTGCCCGCACCGATGCCGCGTACGCCGCGCCGGGACAGTTCGGCCTGGCTCGCCTGGCGCTGGCCGCCGGCAGGTATCAGGACGGCCTCGATGCGTTGGGGGCGATCCCGGTCACCAGCAGGGCGTACGGCGCGGCCAGGGCCCGGCGGGCGGCGATGCTCGCCGAGGGCGGCGATGGCTCGCCGAGGTTGGCCGATCTGGCCGCCGCGGCCGACGAGCTGAGCGGCGCGCTGCTGGAGCCCGGCGCGCGAGAGCGATTGGAGATCCAGATCCTGGAAGGCGCACTCGGCCAGGTCCGCCAGAACGGCCCGCAACAGGGCACGGTCGCCGGGGTGCCGCTCGACGAGCGGGCGCTGCGCGGCGCGCTGGAGCGTGCCTGGCGCGAGGCGGCCCGCCTGGAGACCGACCCGGAGCGCCGCTGGGAGATGGTCGACCGAGCGAACGCGGTCCGCCCGCATACGCTCACGTGACGCCGGCAGCACAGGTACGGCCGCTGCGGGGCGCATCGTGACCGACCACGGCGCCGACCCGGCATCGCCGCGGGACTCGCCGCCAGGCTCGTCGCAGGACGCGACGGACGCACCGGAACAGCGCGCCGCCGCGTGTGCCGCCTGCGGCGCCGGGATCGCCGCCGACGACGCGTTCTGCGAGGCATGCGGGACACCGACAGGGGTGATGCCGAGCGCGCCCGCAGTCCCGAGCGGCCCGACCGCCGGCTCACCGGACGGCGCGACGCAGACCGACCCGGCGACGAACCTGCCGGTCTCAACGACGTGCCGGGCCTGCGGCGCGCCCGTCGAGGACGGGTACTGCACGGTGTGCGGCGTGCGCGCCCTGACCGGCCGTGACCATTGGGAGGAGCGGCCGGCGGCGTGGCTCGGCGGGGTGTGCGACCGCGGCATCGTGCACCTCGAGAACGAGGATGCGATCGCGCTCTCGGCGAGCGACGACGGCACGTTCGGCGTGATGGTCGTCTGCGACGGGGTCACCAGCGCCCCGCGCAGCGGACCCGCCGCGCTGGCCGCGGCGCGGGCGGCCTGCGCGTTGCTCGCCGGCTCGCCGATGCCCCTGTCGAACACCCAGGCCGGGGCTGTCTCCCACTGGCATGGGGTGATGGATCGTGCCGCGGCGGCGGCCAACGCCGAGGTCGTCGGCGTGGCGCACCAGCTCGGCGATCCTGCCGAGCCACCGTCGTGCACGTACGTCGCCGCGGTGGTCCAGGGCGGCCTGGTGCACGTCGCCTGGTGCGGCGACTCGCGCGCCTACCTGATCCCCGACCACGGCGAGCCGCTGATGCTCTCGACCGACCACTCGCTCGGGACGCAGATGGTGGCCGGCGGCATGACCCGCTCCGAGGCCGAAGCCGATCCGCAGTTCCACACGATCACCCGCTGGCTCGGCGCCGACTCGGTCGACCCCACTCCCGAGTTCACCGCGGTCAAGCTGGACGGACCGTCGTGGGTCATGCTCTGCTCCGACGGGCTGTGGAACTACGCCAGCGCGCCTGCGGCCGCCGCTGCGGCGTTGCGCCGGGCGATCACCGCGGCCGGCCCGTCACACGCCGCCGACCCGGTGGCGATCGGCCAGGCGATGGTCGACTTCGCCAACTCGCAGGGCGGCCACGACAACATCAGCGTGGTGCTGGCTCGATGCGGCGGACCCGCGGCGGATCAGCCGACCCGATCACCTGACCCGACCACCTGACCCGACCAGCAACCGCTGAGTACGCTGCCCTCCGGAGGAGCACCACCACATGGCCGAATTCACCGTCGAAGTGTTCTCCAACGAGTACCTCGCCGAAGGTGCGACCGATGCCCATGCGGTCGTCTCGGTCACCTGCAGGGGCGCAGGGCAGGCCGGTTCCCAGGGTGACAGCGTCGCCGAGATCGTCATCGTCGACACGTCCGGTTCGATGGACATGCCCGTCGCCAAGATCAACGCGGCGCGCCGTGCGGCGGCCGTTGCTGTGGGCGAGATCCTGGACGGCACGTGGTTCGCCGTGCTCAGCGGGCACAGCATGGCGCAGATGATCTACCCACCCAACCCGGGCATGGTCCGTATGGACGACCGGCACCGTGACGCGGCGACCAAGGCGATCGCCCAGGTGCGCAGCGGCGGCGCGACCGCGATCGGCAGTTGGATCTCTGCGGCGACCGAACTGTTCGGCCAGGTGCCGGGACGGCCGCAGTGCCACGCGATCCTGCTCACCGACGGCCGGATCGAAGGCGAGTCGCCCGACGTGCTGCCCACGGCGCTGCGCCAGGCAGCCGGCACGTTCCAGTGCGACTGCCGGGGCATCGGCGCGGATTGGGTGGTGGACGAGCTGCGTGGCATCGCCGACGCGCTGCTCGGCACGGTCGACATCGTCGCCCGCCCCGAGGACCTGGAGGCCGACTTCGAGGCGATGATGCGCACGGCGATGGCCCGCGGCGTCGGTGACGTCCGCCTACGGGTGTGGGCGCCCCAGGGGAGCGAGATCCTGTTCGTCCGGCAGGTGTCGCCGGCGCTCGAGGATCTCACGCCGAAGGCGATCGTCGTCTCGCCGTTGGTTCGCGAGTACCCGACGGGCGCCTGGGCGGACGAGAGTCGCGACTATCACGTCTCCGTGCGCGTGCCGGTCGCCGCGCCGGGCCAGGAGCGTCTGGCGGCGCGCGTCGAGTTGGTCGTCAACGACCAGGTGCTGGCCAAGGGGCTGGTCCGTGTCGTGTGGAGCACGGACGTGGAGCGGACCACGCGCATCGATCCTGCCGTGGCGCACTACACCGGCCAGGCCAAGCTGGCCGACGCGATCCGCGACGGGCTTGCGGCCAAGTCGGCCGGCGACGACCGAACCGCCACCGTGCTGCTCGGCCAGGCGGCGAAGCTGGCCCACGAGGCCGGCAACGAGGACACCACACGCCTGCTGTC
>CAZMHG010000018.1:3681-8086 GCA_964565975.1 uncultured Ilumatobacteraceae bacterium
TGCGCCACGATGTCGTCAAGACCGACGAGATGGCGCTCGATACGCGCAGCACGAAGACCACGCGGATCCGGCCCACGCAGGGGAAGCCGTGACGACGTCGTGCCCGAACGGGCACGAGAGCACCGACGCCGAGTGGTGCGACGTGTGTGGGGCGCGCCTCGGTGCCGACCCGGTTGCCGACCCGGCGGACGCCGCTGCTTCTCCGTCGCCGTCGTCGGGCGCCGACCCGGCAGAAGCCCCTGCGTCTCTGTCGCCGTCGTCCGCCGCCTCGGCGGCCGCCGGTACCGGGTCGCCGGCCGTGGGTGCCGCGGCGGTGGTCGCCGGATCCGGGACGCTGGCGTGCCCGCACTGCGGTGCACCGAACGCCGCTGACAACCTGTTCTGCGAGGGCTGTGGCTACGACTTCACCACGGGTCAGGCGCCGCCGGACGGTCCCGCGCCCACACCGCTCGCGGCGCCGGTGGAGTCGAGCGTGCGCTGGACCGTCGTGGTCGAGGTTGCGCCCGAGTGGTACGCGCTGAAGGGAGCCTTGTCCGACCAGGCGTGCCCGCCGGCGTCCACCTCTACCGTGCCGATCGGCGGTCATACGGCGCTGATCGGCCGGTCCAGCCAGTCACGCGGCATCCATCCGGAGATCGCCCTCGACCGGGACACCGGCGTCTCCCGGCGCCACGCCCAGTTCGTGCGCATCGGCGACGGTCTGGCGGTCGTCGACCTGTCGTCGACCAACGGCACGTTCGTCGTGCGATCGGGCGAGGCGCCCTCCGACGACGCGCCGTCGTTGGAACCCGGGGTGACCGCGGCGTTGTCCGACGGCGACAGCGTCTACCTCGGCGCGTGGACCCGGCTCAGCGTCCGGTGCGGCTGACCGTGTACCGCGTGCCGTGACCGCCAGATCCGCGACGTGACCAGCTCCCACCCTCGTCCGCGTCGGATTGCGCCGCAGGGTAACGCCGCCCCGCACGGTGACCCTGTGCCGGCCGCGCCCACCGACACGTCGGTCGATGTCGCCGCCCTGCAGCGGCGCGTGCTGCGGGTCCTGGTCGGTGGCCAGATGGTCGGCAGCGCGGCGATGGGCGCATCGGTGACCGTCGGCGCCTTCGTCGTGCAGGACCTGCTCGGCTCGCAGACGGCGTGGGCAGGGGTCGCCACGGCCACGGTCACGGCCGGCGCGGCGGTGTTCGCCCGTGTCCTGTCGACCGTGATGCAGCGTGCCGGCCGTCGCCCCGGCCTGGTCGGCGGCTACCTGCTGTCGTGTGTCGGCGGGCTGATCACGGCGCTCGCCGTGCAACTCGACCAGCTGTGGCTGTTCCTGGTCGGTGCGCTGCTGTTCGGTGCCGGCCAGGCGGCCAACCTGCTGGCCAGGTACGCGGCCACCGACCTGGCGCCCGAGGTGCATCGCAGCCGAGCGATGAGCACCGTCGTGTTCGCCTCCACGTGGGGGGCGGTGTTCGGTCCGGTGATGATCGGCCCGGCCGAGCGTGCCGGCGAGCAGTGGTTCGGGCTGCACCGCTACGCCGGGCCGTGGCTGTTCGCCGCGATCCTGTTCGGGCTGGCCGGGCTGAACGCCTGGCTGCGGCTACGACCCGATCCGCTGCTGCTGGCCAACCGGCTGCGCCCGGAGACCGAGCGACCGGCGCGCCAGTCCCTCGGTGCGGCCCTGGCCACGGCGACCTCGACACCCGAGGCTCGCCTCGGCTTGATCGCGATGGTCATCTCGCAGACGACGATGGTCGCGGTGATGGCGATGACGCCGGTACACATGAAGCTGCACGGGCACGAGGACGTCAGCCAGTACGTGGTCTCGCTGCACATCGCCGGGATGTACGCCTTCGCGCCGCTGATCGGGCGGTTCTCCGATCAGCGCGGTCGCCGCGCCGCGATCGTCGTCGGCGCGGCCGTCCTCGTTGGGGCCACGGTGATCGCCGCGGCCAGCGGCGACGCCTACCTGCTGCTGTTCCCCGCGTTGTGGGCGCTGGGGGTCGGCTGGAACTTCGGTCTGATCGGCGGATCGGCGCTGCTCACCGAATCGGTGCCGATCGCCAGCCGTGTCGGCGTCCAGGGCGCAGCCGACCTGACGATGAGCGTGTGCGGCGGGGTGGCCGGCTTCAGCAGCGGCTTCGTGCGTAAGGCGCTGGGCTTTCACCTGCTGGCTACCGGCGCCACGTTGCTGGCCGGGCTGATGCTCGTCGTCGGCTACTCGGCGTGGGCCAGGTCGCGGGTGGCGACGGCTTCCTGACCGGCCTGGTGCCGTGGTTGGCGCACGCAGCGGCGCCGGCGGTCAGGGCCTCGGGTCCTGGCCGGGTGCGGACGTCGGGCGCTCGGGCACCGCGCTGGCCGGGTCGAGGGCGACCTCGTCGAACGGCGGCACGGGCATGCCCCACGCCTGCATGCCGGCCTCGATGCGGCTGTTGAGCCGTTCGATGACGGCGACACGCGCGTAGCGCTTCTGCTCGGCGGGGATCACGTCCCAGCGCCCGGCCGGGTGGTCGGTACGGGCGAACATCTCCTCGGCGGCGGCGTCGTACAGCCGATTCTTGTCGCGGTTGCGCCAGTCCTCGTCGGTCAGCTTCCAGCGCTTCATCGGATCCGAGGCGCGGGCGTTGAACCGCGCCATCTGCTCTTCATCGCTGATGTGCAGCCAGAACTTGACCACGATCACACCCTCGTTGACGAGGCTTCGCTCGAACTCGACGATCGAGCGATAGGCGCGGCGCCACTCGTCGCCGGTGGCGAAGCCTTCGACCCGCTCGACCAGCACCCGGCCGTACCAGCTGCGGTCGTACACCGTCATCTGCCGCAGGCCGGGCAGCACCTTCCAGAACCGCCACAGATAGTGGTGATCCTTCTCCTCCTGCGTCGGCTTGGAGAAGTTGCACACGTCGTAGTGCCGCGGATCGAGCGGGGCGACGATCGTCTTGATCGCGCCGCCCTTGCCCGCCGCGTCGGGGCCTTCGAAGACCACCAGCAGCCCGGGTCCGCCGGCCGGATCGCCCATCTGCCCGCCGAGGTGCAGGCGCAGTTGGGCGAGGCGGCGCTGGCCGTCGACGATGCGCGTGTCGTACTCCGCGCGCGACAGGCGCTTGCCGAGGTCGAGCTTGTCGAGCTTGCCCATCCTGCTCCCCGCTACGTCGGGCGTCCGGGCCGTCGCCGGAACCGGCTCGATGGTACTGATCGGGGTCCGGAGTACCACAAGCCCGCAGGTCAGGACCCGTTAGCGTGAGGACGTGAACGCCGATTCGTGGGCCGACTTCGGTCCGGTCCTGGATCGTGCGAAGGACGGCGACCGTGCCGCGCTCGGGGACATCTGGGAGCGCTATCAGCCGCTGATGCTGCGATATCTGCGGGGTTGCGGCTCGCGCGACGCGGCGGATGTGGCCAGTTCGGTGTGGATCGAGGTCGCCAAGGGCCTCAAGCGCTTTCGAGGCGATGCCGGCGACTTCCGTCGCTGGCTGTTGACCATCGCCCGGCGTCGGCACATCGACGAGATCCGGCGCCAGTCGCGCCGCCAGCAGGTGCCGATGACCGACGAGCACGCACCGGTGGTGCACGACCGGGACGTCTCGGACCTCGATCGGGCGCTGCAGATGATCCGCCGGCTGAACGACGATCAGCGCGAGGCGGTGCTGCTGCGATACCTCGCGGACATGGACGTCTCGGAGATCGCCCAGGTGATGGGGAAGTCGGAGGGGAACGTGCGGGTGCTGGTGCACCGTGGCCTGCAGCGCTTGCAGGAGTTGATGGGCGGGTCAACGTGAGAAGTTCGAACATTTTCTGTAACGGCGACGCTGCTGCGTCGATAGAGGCACTGTGAACACGCCCGACGACTTCCAACCGTCGGCGGAATGCGCAGACCTGTTTGCCGCCTTGCGGCAGCCGGCGAGCGCGGGCGAACTCGCCGGGCGTGACACAGCGGTGGCGGCAATGGCCAGCGCGATGAGCGGTGCCTCGGTGGTGGCCGGGTCCGCTCGGAAGTCGCGCCAGGTCGGCGTGGCAACCACGGCGGCGGTCGTCGCAGTCGGCACGATCGCCGCCGTGGGAACCATGATCTGGAACGCCACACATGACGACCCGGTGCACCCTCCCAGCACCGTGCAGGTTCCTCCATCCGGAGGCCCGGCGGCCCCCGCGGCCCGATCCGTCCCCCCGGGATCGGGCTCGGCGGGGGACGCGGGGCGGCCCCCCACAGTGCCGCCCGCGACGGTTCCTCCCCCGACGCAACCGCCGGTGACGGTGCTGACCACCGACCCGAGCACGAGCGTGGTCGTGACCACGGTCGCCACGACCACGACGACGACTCGTCCGCAGCCGACGACCACCACCCTGCCACGCCCGACGACCACCACGACCACCACAACGACGTCCACGACCACCACGACGACCACCACCCGGCCGCGCCCGACGA
>CAZMHG010000018.1:8186-14728 GCA_964565975.1 uncultured Ilumatobacteraceae bacterium
CGACCACCCGGCCCCGCCCGACGACGACCACCCGGCCCCGCCCGACGACGACCACCACCCGGCCGCGCCCGACGACGACCACCCGGCCCCGCCCGACGACGACCACCCGGCCCCGCCCGACGACGACCACGACCCGGCCCAGGGCGACGACGACCACCACGCAGCCGCGGGCGACGACCACGACCACCGAGCCGCGGGCGACGACGACCACCACCCAGCCGCGGGCCACGACCACGACCACCGAGCCGCAGGCGACGACGACCACGACTACCGCTTTCGCCGCGCCGGTGACCAGCCCGCCGCCGCCGACCACCACGACGACCGAGCCGCCACCGACCACCACGACGACCACGACGACGGCGACGACGACCACTACGACGACCTCGACCACGACCGCGACCACGACGAGCACGACGAGCACGACGCTGCCCCGCCCGTCGACGACGTTCATCCGTCCGCACCGCCATGAGCTGGTGCCGGTCGGCGAGTGGTTCATCGCACTGCAGTTGCTGCCCGACGGCTGACACTTAATCAAGGGGGCGCGTTGCCTTCGGGCGCCAGGCGCGGCAGTCTTTTGAGACGGATGGAACGGCGAGCGGCGAATCACACTGACCCCAGCGCGGCGGACTCGCGCCCCGTTCGGCGGCGGTTGCTGGCGATCACGATCGGTGTCGGGGTCGTGCTTGGCGCGTGCACCAGCGCTGCCACACAGCAAGCCCTCACCACCCAGGCCGACATCCCCAAGCCGACGTTCCGGCCGCCGAAGTTGACCCTGCCGTTGCCGGCGATCACGGCTGATGTCGGCACCGCGCAGGCAGACCCCACCGCGTCGCCCACCGCCACGGCATCGCCGACGACGACCACGGTCCCCGGGTCCACCGCGGCAGGCACCGAGGCACCGACGACGACCACCAGTTCGTCCACGACGACGACCACGACCACGCTGGTGCTTGTCACCAACGGCGCCATCGTGCTGGTGGCCAACGCCTCCAACATCGACGGTGGCGCGGCGCGGATGGGGATGTTGCTCTCGTCGCGCGGCTTCAAGACGAAGCGCCCGACGACTGCGGCGGGAGTCGAAGCGAAGCTCGAGCAGTCGAAGATCTACCTCAAGCCGGGCATGGAGGCGCAGGCCCGGTCGCTGTCGGCGCTGCTCGGCGGGATCCCGCTGGCCTACATGCCGACGCCGATCTCGATCAAGGGCGGACCGGTGAACCTGGGCGACGCGAACATCGTGCTAATGCTCGGGTCGGACCTTGCCGACAAGAAGATCTGATGTCATTCTGAGGGAACCGCACCCGCGCCGGGTTCGTCACACCACCATGACCACGTTTCGTCCTCTCGTCTCGATCGTCCTCACCGGCTTGACCGTCACCCTTGCCGCGTGCGGCAGCGATTCGCCGGCGGCCACCACCACATCCACCACCTCGACCACGGTCGCAACTGCCACAAGTTCGCCGGCGAGTGCCGCCACCGTGGCGCCGGGTAGTACGGTTCCCGGCCGAGTGGACAAGATCGAGGGCATCTGGGACGTCTCCAGCATCGACGGCAAGGCGTTGCCGCAGGGCGTGACCATCCGTCTGGACTTCGGGACCAAGGAGCGGGTGTCGATCCGCGGCGCATGCAATCAGATGAACGCGTCGTACACGATCGCCGAAGGCTTGTTCATCGCCGCGCAGATGACCTCAACGAAGATGGCCTGCGACCAGTCGCTGATGGACCTCGACGATCAGGTCGCCACGCTGCTCGCAGCGCAGCCGCAGATCGTCCCGGTCGGCGGTGCGCTCACGTTCAAGGGCCCCCGTTCCGAGGCGCTGCTGATCCGCGCCGACGACCCGGCCCCTGCCGGCTGAGTGCCTGACCGGACGATCTGTCTCCCAGGGATCGTACGTCGCTGTCGCGGACGAGATCAGTGCGGCGGTCGTGCTCTGTTGCAGCTCGCTCCCAGACCAGATCGCACCCTCGTCAACCGCCAGCACGTCAGCCCACAACTCCCACCCAACCTGCAGGATCTCGCGAGCCGCTACCGTGCGTTCGGATCAGGAACGTCGCTACGTGGGATCACGGGGTAGAAGCAACCGCCAGTCCAGAGCTACCGATCCTTTGCCATTTCTGCGACGGAGCGGCGGGTCACGACCCAGGCGCCCAGTGAGCTGACGACATACTGCGCCATAGCGCCGAGCGCGAACATCGGCCAGGCGCGGACATAGCTCACCTGCCGGAGCGCCTCCAGAGCAACCAGCGTCGCGACACCTGATGCAACGTAGAATCCACTGGTGATCAGCAACTCCAGCTGGCAAAGGGTAAACATGTCATGTCTTGTCGTTGCAGCAAGACGGTACGTCGCAATTTCATTGCCGCGCGTTCGCGATAGAAGGAAATAGACCAGACCTAAGAAGCAGCCAGCTTCGAAAGGAAACCAACGTGAAGGGCGCTTCGTAAAGCGGTCGTAGGGATGTATATCAATCGGATGGTATGAGCTAACGGTCACATCCGCGTCGGATACGTGAAGTGCTGCACTCAGCTGCGCTCGAACGACATCAGCCGCCCAGGGCTCGACGCGAGCTATGCATGCGGGGACAAGCGTTCCTGCAAATCGCACGGTGATGGCGACCGAGGAGTCAAGCCCAAGTGGCGTGAGAACGGCGGCTGCCGGGCGAGCCGGGTAGACCACTTTCAATCCAGGCCACTCGACTTCAACGTAGTTGGGGTGGCCTGCGGCTGAAGCGGATGGTTCGCTGAGCATCGCTGTAGCAGTTTCACTGCTTCCAGCAAGGCGAGCGTCGATCAGAACAAGCGGCACGGGGGCACCGCCGAACTGCGTCACTACCTGTGCCGGTAGGAACTGTATCGCACCACTAGCTCGAACCCCGACCTGATCGGTCAGCGCTGCGCAACTGTCGGCGTCGATTCCGGCGCGAGAACTTGTCGATGCAGAAAACAGAAGAGTTGTCCAACCATCGGCCTCAAGCCGTGCCACCTCGGTGTTGAGGTTGTCGGCATCAGTGGCCGAACTGAACGCCACTGCAGATCCCGTCGCTACTGAAAGACAGGCAAGGAACGCTAGCCGATGGCCCCATGTCAACGCGTTTGCGCTCGCCTCATTGAGCAAATTGGAAAGTCGCCAACCCACCGTCTAGGCACCGATCTCCACGACTCGATCTGCTGCGCCCGCAACAATTGGATCGTGAGTGGCGACAATCACGGATTTGCTACTCTCCTCCGCAAGTCGCCGAAATGAAGACATTACTGCCTCCGTGCGCGTGCGATCGAGGTTTCCCGTTGGTTCGTCGGCGATGACAATTGGCCGAGATGAGCACATTGCCCGGGCCACTGCGAGTCGCTGCAGCTCACCACCAGACAGATGCTTAGCAGCGCGTTCAGCCAGGCTTTCGAGCGACATCGACGACAGCGCGAGATCTGCAATGGCACGGGCGGAGGTCCGGCTGACGCCGTCGGCTAGCGCACCGAGCATCGCATTGTCGCGGACGGTCCGGGCCGGTAACGAGTTCGCAGCTTGACTCACCCAAACACATTGGTCGCGAAGTTGCCTTCCAGATACTTCGAGTGCATCGAGCAATATCAAGCCGGTGTCGGCTGGTTGCAATCCGCCAAGGACTGTGAGCAAGGTTGTCTTACCCACGCCAGACGGACCCACGAGGGCAACGATCTCACTCGGCCCTACATGCATTGTCAGCGGACCGATACTCAGGTCTGCCTTGACTCGCCGGGATATTCCAGTTGCTACGAGCTGCACGAGAGTGAATGAGGCCATGACGATGGATTGACGAGTACGCTCTTGCCGATCAAGCTGGCTGGCGCGTAGGCGATCCCAGGCTCGGCCGACGCTGCCGCCTCGACTGCGTCTATCAACGATGCCTCAACTCCTCCGTCTCGTGTACGTACGAAGACACACGATGTCCCGCTGGGATCCGTGACGATCGCAGATGATGGCAGTGATCCAAACGCGACTGCATCTCGCAAGCTCACCGAAACGTTGTCGATGTTTGTCTGGCTCTTGTCCGGCACGAGTTGGCTGATCATGGGCAGCTCACTTCCAGCCGGAGTCAAACCGGAAACGTTGATCTGGGCACCGCTCGGCATCTGTACAGTCAAAGGAGTATTCGCCAGAAGGCCTTGCCGGCCTGAGGCACCGGTGAGTATTAGACGCGCAGTTTGAAGCTCGACCGTGGTCGCAGCCAAGACGTCACCTCTTGAAACATGTTGGCCAATCTGAACCGACACCTCGGATAGTTCTGCGCGGGCGGGCAGATAGACAACGTCGGCGCTAGAGAAGTAATCTTGCTGGAGTCCCTGAATGAGGTTGAAATCGCGAACTGCCTCCGCAAGTGTCGCATCGACCACGTCGCCGGCCGAGGCAATCGGGCGGCCGAGTGCACCCGAAAGCACACTTGCAAGGCCTTGTACATCCGGCCCGTGGTCGCCAAGCCTCAGGTCCCTGAACAGAGGGACGCCTCCTACTTGAAACACAATCCGTCGCTGATTGATCAACACGGCCAGGTCACCGCTTCTTGGCTTCTGCCCCACGTTCATCTCGATTGCGGTAACAGTGCCTTCTCGGTCTGGTGCAATGACCCGCCGACTGTCGCTCCAATCAAGCTGAAGCATTGCCGGCTGTGTGGCCGTGTCCTCCCGTTTGCCAATTGGCGAGAACCGGGCCTCATCCCGACTTTGCCACAGCTGGTTTGCTTCATTGGTACCGGCTCTTGACGAGAAGAATGAAGCAGCTGCTATAGGGATTCCCCAGGTGAGTAATACTGCAAGCAAGAACCTTCTCATATCTGTCGCGGTCAAACCTTAGCCCTGGTCAGATGTTGCAGTGACGATACATTGCGCTACATTGACCCCCGCGGCCGTCAGCGCTCCCGACATACTGTTTACTGACAGCTGACCCTTGACCTGTACGTGGTACTTTGCGACGCAAGCGGTAAGCGCTCGGTAGGTGAGGTCCTCCTCTGGGTGCTGCTGGTAGTAGGCGGTTAGCTGCGTCAGCCATGCTCGCTCCGTCGGCTCAAGAAGCGTCAGATAGCAACGGTCATCGGCCCCACTCGAGACTCCGCCCGCCGGAACCGAATACTGATAGACGTCCAACGGGCCGCGGCGCGTTCGCACGAGGTCAGAAACCGGATGCCCGGCGCGTTGCATGCAGTCGCGGTATGCGAGTACGGATGCCTCATATTGAGCAAATGACGGTACTGGTGCGGCCTCGGGCGCCGTCTTCGGATCAGAGTTGACGCACGAAGCAGTTGCAGCTACCAAAGCGAGAACTAGAAGTACCACTCGGGCCCGCTCTGCAGTCATGGCTGTGGTTGAGAGCCGACCCTGCGCGCTAGGTGTTCCGGAGCAACCACGAGCCGCTGCCAGCCGGGACCTGTGTGCTGAACGCAGAATGCCCGGCCCCACGGTACGTCTTCCCGGCCTCTTGCCAGGCTCCTGCCACTGCGCTGATGCCGGGAACATACAGCCAGCTCGAGACGCTTCCGTCCGCGCGGCGCGCTCGAACCTTCGGCGATATGCATGTGCCGCCACCGACCACTGTCGCAGCCATCAGGTGGGTCGAGACGCTGCCTGCAGAGTTTCCCGACCAATACCTGAGCTGCATGACGCAGTGAAACTACTACCGATCGGTACCTCGATGGCTGATGCGTTTCCCGTGCTTCCGACCGCAAACATAGCCGCTACTGCAACTGGGCCGAACCTTTTGAACATAGAGCCTCCCGTGCGGATGATGGGAGCGTAGCACTGCACATGGTCCCTGTGAAGTGCTCGTTGATTCTGTAAGTGCAGCGGGCTGGGCCTGGAGGGCCGACCCGCTGCAGCCACTCACACGCTGCGAGCATCCGCTGTCGGCAGGTCGCCTCGATGAGGAGGCAGCCATGTCCATGATGGAGAAGGCAGCCAGATCTCGGCGGTCGTTCACGAATGAGTTCAAGGCCGACGCGACGCGGCGGCGTTGGTGCCGATGAGGATCGCTCGATCGCCGATGCTGCTCGACCGTTGGGGATTGGCGAGCAGACGCTCGGGAACGGGGTCCGTCAGGCCCGAACTGATCGCGGTGAACGCGCTGGGTTCACGACGAACGAGCGGGTCGAGCTGGTCGGGTTACGCCGGGAGAACGCTCGGTCGCGGGCGGAACGAGAATTGGTCATACGAGCAACGGCCTTTTGGGTTGAAGCGCCCGGGTTCCTAGAGGCTCGGTGGTCTGTGTCTACGCCGGGTTGGCGGAGATGGTTGACGGTAGTGGTCGGCTTCGAAGTCGGCTGGAGTCGTGAACCCGGGGCCGGGTTCGATCTGGAGAGGCGGTGGTTGTAGCAGTCGACGTAGGTGATGGCCGCGAACTCGACATTGTCGAGTCCCAGCCACGGATACATGTCGGGTAATTGCTAGGACCTCGTGGGGGCCTGCGGGATGTCCAACCCGGCATCGTAACCCCGGTGTCCGGCCGGCGGGGAGAACTTCACTGCACGCTGCTGTGCGAGGACTCGTTACCAGATCGGGGGGCACAAGAGATCTAGGTCCGC
>CAZMHG010000019.1:0-266 GCA_964565975.1 uncultured Ilumatobacteraceae bacterium
TGGTCAAAGCGGCCGGGCCGCTCGCCTAGGCCCTCGGGATGCCGCCGAGCACCGCAGCGCCGATGGCACCGCTGGACGTCGCCGACGCGCACAACGACCTGCTCCTCGCGTGCATGCACCGCCGCGAGCGCGGCGTGCGCGATCCGTTCGGCGACGACTGGCTGCCCCAGTTGCGTGACGGCCGGGTGGTCCTCCAGGTGCTGCCGATGTTCACCGAGGAGCAGGTGGCCACGCTTGCCGCTGCGGCCAACACCAACCTGCGCGTG
>CAZMHG010000019.1:276-14654 GCA_964565975.1 uncultured Ilumatobacteraceae bacterium
GGCGCGCTGCGCCGCACGCTGGAGTTGATCGAGCTGGCCTACGACATCGCCGCCCTGCACCGCCACGACGTCCAGCTGGTGACCACCGCAGCCGAGCTCGACGAGGCGCTCGCCGCCCGACGGATCGCCCTGATCCTGGCCCTCGAAGGCGCCGAGCCGATCGGGTCGTCGGTCGCCCTGTTCGAGACGATGTGGCGGCTCGGTGTGCGGATGGCGTCGCTCACCTGGAACCGGCGCACGATGTTCGCCGACGGCATCGGCGAGCGGGCGGCCGAGGGTCGCCTGACCACGCTCGGCGTGGAGGCGATCGAGGAGATGAACCGCCTCGGGATGATCGTCGACATCAGCCACCTCTCCGCGCCAGGCGTCGCGCACCTGGGCACGCTCACCCAGTCGCCCGTCGTCGCCACCCACTCGTCGTGCCAGGCGCTGTGCGGCCACCCGCGCAACCTGACCGACGACCAGCTCCGCGCCGTCATCGCCTCGGGCGGCTTCGTCGGGATCAACGCCTTCGGCCCGTTCGTCGGGGCACGCAGCATCGACGGCTACGTCGATCACTTCGCGCACGCGCTGCGAGTTGCCGGCGACGCAGCAGCCGGCGCGATGGCGCTCGGGGCCGACTTCATCGTCGACCTCGTGCGCCTGGTCGACCCGATCCTGGGGCGCAACCTGCTGGTCGAGCTGCGCGGCGACGAGTTCATCGCCGACTTCAGCCGGGCGTCGGACTTCCCGAACGTGACCGCGGCACTGGTCGCCAGGTTCGGTGCCGAACAGGCGGCGCGCTTCGCCTCCACCAACATGATCCGCTTCTTCGCCGCCAACCTCCCCGCCGGTTCCTAGGCGCTGGCCGCACTGCGCCACGGCCCCCAGCCGCGGCCGCGTCGGCGAACGGTTCACTAGCGTGCGGCGGGTGGACCACCAGCGACGGCCGACGGTGCGCCAGATCATCGCCACCCCGTTGCTCGGCCCGGCGCGGCTGCTCGGCGGCGAACGCGGGCTCGACCAAGCGGTCCGTGACGTCGTGTACCGGTCCACCGGCTGGTCCGCGTCGGGGCGCAACACCGGCGTCCTGCTGGTACTCGACGGCCGCGCGCTGGAGGACCACGCCTACCGCATCGACCACACCCTGCGGGCACTGTCCGAGTCGGGCGGGTCCGGGCTCGTGCTGGCCAACGCCAAACGCCCGCCCGACCTGGGCCCGATCCGGCTGGCCAACCAGTTCAACATCCCGTTCCTCACCATCGAAGGCGTCGCCCCGGCCGACCTGGCCTACGAGCTGCGGGCGACGTACTGGGCGCCCGACGTCGACCAGGCGGCAAAGCTGGACGCGCTGTTCGAGGCGATCGCCGGGATGCGCCACCCCACCGCCGAGTCGCTGATCGCGATGGCCACCGGGGTCAGCGGCGTGCCGTTGGCGTTGATCGACCGCAACCGCCAGCACGTCGCCGGCACACCGCTGGAGATCGCCGACCGGCGGCTCGCCCAGCGAGTCGGGCACCTCGTCGACCATGGCGGCACAGAGAGCCTGCACAGCGTGCCGATCGCGCTCGCCCCCGGCGAGCCGGTCTCGTACTGGTTGTGCGCCTCGTCGGGCGGTCCCCAGGCAGGCGAGCGCGTGCTCGGCACGGTGCTGCAGACCTGCGGGTGGTACCTGACCGCGCTGCTGGCCTCCGCCCGGATGCGCCACGAGCGCGCCGCACGGCGGCGGATGGCCGTGCTCAACGAGGTCCTCGAACCCGGCGGGCGGCCCGAGGCGGAACTGCGCCGCCAGCTGCAGGACATCGGCTGGAGCATCTCCGGGTGGAACATGGGCCTGTACATCAGCCTGCGCGGCCTGCAGGACGCCGGCCGGATCGTCGACTGGCACGCCGAGCTGACCCACCGCCTCGAGACCCGCGGGGTCAACGGCCCGGTGGTCGAACGGACCGACGGATGGACCGGCTGGATCACCTTCGAGGCCGAACCGTCGGCGGCGACCTACGCCAGCGTCACCGCCACGGTCGGCGCCGCGCTGCAGGACTTCGTCGCCAGCCATGCCGGGCTCGTCGCACACGCCGGCGTCGGGCGCCCGTCGTCCGACCTGGCCGGGCTGCGCCGGTCGCTGGCCGAAGCACAGGAGGCCTCGCTGATCGCCCGGTCGCGCGGCCACGGCGCCACCGGCGCGGCGCACATCGACCAGCTCGGCGTGCGCCGCGTGCTGATGGGCTGGTTCGGGTCCGACGAGTTCCGGCTGTTCGCCGGGTCGATGCTCGAACCGCTCGTCACCATCGACCGTGACGGCGCCCTGCTGCGCACGCTCGAAGCGTTCCTCGATGCCGCCGGGTCGGCCTCGCTCACCGCCGCCGACCTCGGCATCCACCGCAACACCGTGACCAACCGGATCGGCCGGATCCAGGCGGTGCTCGGCGCCGACCTCGGCGACCCCGAGGTGCGCCTGTCGCTGCAGCTGGCCTGCCGGATGGTGCGCCTCGGCGACGCCGAGCACTGACGCGCGACCACCGCCCGATATGCAATCTGCCACGATGCAGCGCCACGGCTGTGCAACACGCCTCTAGGTGACCACCCGCCAGGTGTTTAGGTTCCAACGCGTTCGGCTGCAGCCGAACCGAAACGCTCAAGGGGGCGCACATGCGCAACACAACTTCATCCAGTCGCGCTGCGACCGGCCGGCTCGGCGTCGCCGCCGCGGCCATGTCGCTCGGCGCCCTCCTCGTCGGGGTCAGCGCCGCGGGCGCGACATCGGCCACCACCGCCGGAACCACCGCGGCCACGACCAGCGGCACGACGCCGGCCACGCCGACCACGCTGAACACCAAGCCGTTCAAGGTCGCCTACCTGTCGGCGAGCAGCGCCAACACCTGGCTGGCCGCATCGCTGGTCGAGATGAAGAAGGTCGCCGCGGCCAACGCGATCGAGATCACCGAGTTCGACGCCCAGTTCGACCCGGCCAAGCAGGCCTCGCAGTTCCAGGACGTGATCTCCCAGGGCGGCTACGACGGCGTCGTCGTGGTCTCCCTCGCCGGTGTCGCCTCGGCCCCGGACATCAAGGCTGCCTCGGACGCGGGGATGAAGGTCGTCGTGCTCAACCAGGTGGTCGGCGACGACTTCACCACCGCCAACCCGCAGGTCCCCGGCGTCAACGCCAGCATCATGTCGCCGCCGTACCAGAACGGCCGGCGCTTCGGTGAGCTCACCGTCAAGGCGTGCGAGAACGTCGACCCGTGCAAGGTCGCCTACATCTACGGCATCAAGGGCACGCCGCTGGACGAGGCCCTGCGGTCCGGTTTCAACGACGCGATCAAGGACAGCAAGAACATCTCCGTCGCCGCCGAAGGCGAAGGCAAGTACCTCGGGCCGGAGGGCGGCATGACCGCCACCCAGACGATCCTCCAGGTCGCCCCGGACGTGTCGGTCATCGTCGGCGCCGACCAGTCCATCCAGGGCGCGGCAACGGTGCTGAAGGACGAGGGCAAGACCGGGATCAAGCTGATCGGGCAGGGCGGCTCCGAGCCGGCGCTGGCCGGGATCAAGGACGGCACCTGGTTCGCCGGCGTGTTCGGGGCGCCCGCAACCGAGGGAAAGCTGGCAATGGAAGCCATGCTCCAGTCGCTGACCGGCGGCCCCGACGTCGGCGGCATCGACCCGTTGACCAAGGTCCCCGACGACGGCCTGATCACCGCGGCCAACGTGAACAACTTCACCGCCCAGTGGGCCGGCTGACGGTCCGCCAGGCCGGGAACGACGAGTCGTCCGATGTCCGAGTCCGTTGCGCTTGCTGAGGTTCGCCACCTCAGCAAGCGCTTCGGCGCGACCCGGGCACTGAGCGACGTCAGCTGCTCGTTCCACGCCGGCCAGGTGCACGCACTGATCGGCGAGAACGGTGCCGGCAAGTCGACCCTCGGCAAGGTGCTGCTCGGCGTGCACCGGCCCGACGAGGGCGAACTGCTGGTCGACGGCACGCCCGTCGCCCTGGCCAGCCCGCGCGACGCAGTGCGCCACGGCTTCGCGATGGTCGCCCAGGAGCTGTCGCTGATCCCGGCGCTCACCGTAGGGCAGAACGTCGTGCTCGGGTCCGAGCACTGGTGGCTGGAATCCGACCGCACCGTCAACGACCGCGTCCGGCGTCTCGCCGACGAGTTCGGGCTGGCGATCGACCCGGCGCGGCCCGTGCGGTCGCTCGGCGTCGCCGACCAGCAGAAGGTCGAGATCCTGCGCGCCCTGGCGCGCAACCTGCGCCTGGTCCTGTTGGACGAACCGACCGCCCGGCTGGCCAGCCACGAAGCCAACGACCTGCGCGCCACGGTCCGCCGGCTCGCCGACCAGGGCGTGGCCGTGGTGTTCGTCTCCCACTTCCTCGACGAGGTCCTGGCGATCGCCGACACGGTCACGGTGATGCGCGACGGGCGCGTCGTGCACACACGGCCGGCAGCCGACGAGACCAAGCAGACGCTCGTCGAAGCGATGACCGGACGAGAAGGTGGCGTCGAGTTCCCCGCGCTGCCGGCCCTCGACCCGGCCGCGCCGGAGGTCCTGCGGGTCCGCGACCTCACCAAGACCGGCCAGTTCCGCGACGTCTCGATCAGCGTCCGCGCCGGCGAGATCGTCGGCATGGCCGGCCTGGTCGGCGCGGGGCGCAGCGAAGTCGCCATGGCGATCCTCGGCGCCACCCGACCCGACGCCGGATCGATCGAGGTCGACGGCAGGCAACTGGCCCCCGGCGTCGCCGCCGCGCTGCGCAGCGGGGTGACGATGATCCCCGAGTCGCGGCGCGACCAAGGCCTGTTCCTGAAGCGCAGCGTGGCCGAGAACGCCGCCCTGCCGTCGCTGCGCACCGGGCTGCACCGCACCGGCCTGTCGACCAACCGGATCGCCGAGTACAGCGCCGGCGCCGTGCAACGGGCCGGCGTCCGCACGCCGTCGCTGACCGCGCCCGTCGGCCGGCTGTCCGGCGGCAACCAGCAGAAGGTCCTCTTCGCCCGCTCGCTGCTGCTGCAACCGCGGCTGCTGCTCGCCGACGAACCGACACGCGGAGTCGACGTCGGCGCCAAGCAGGCGATCTACCAACTCATCGTCGACATGGCCGCGCAGGGCCTTGCCGTGCTGCTGATCTCGTCGGAGATGGAAGAGATCCTCGCGCTCAGCCATCGCGTGCTGGTGATGGCCCGCGGCCAGATCGTCGGCGAACTGACCGGGCCCGAGATCACCGAACGCGCCGTGCTCGACGCGGCGTTCGAACTGCCACCATCACCGCCCGCGGAGGACCAATGAAACTCAGCATCCTGGCCATGCGCCGGTACGGCATCGCGCTCGTCACCGTGCTGCTGTTCGTGTTCCTCGCCCTGACCACCAAACGGTTCGTCTCCGAGGCCAACTTCCGCAACATCCTCGACCAGCAGTCGACCCTGTTGATCTCGGCCTCGTTCGTCACGATCACGATGATCGCCGGCTACTTCGACCTGTCCGTCGCGTCACTGTTCGTCGTCGCGCCGCTGTTCGCACTGCGCATCGAGCGAGGCACCGGAAGCGTCCTGCTTGCCGTGCTGGTCGGCGTGGGCGTCGGCCTGCTCGTCGGGCTGGTCAACGGGCTGATCGTCACGTACTTCAAGGTCAACTCGTTCATCGCCACCCTGGCGACGTCGTTCGTCGTGTTCGGCACCGGCTTCCTGATCAGCAACCGCGGGATCCTGCGGGCGACCACCGACGGGTTCCCGAAGCTGGCCCGCAGCCGCTGGCTGGGCATCACCAGCGGCACGTGGATCGCCGCCGCGGTGGTGCTCCTCGCAGCCGTGCTGCTGTCCCGAACCCGGTTCGGGCGCAACGTCTACGCCGTCGGAGGCAACCTCGAAGGTGCCCGGCTGGCCGGCGTGTCGGTGCGCCGCGTCACCGTGCTGACCTTCGCCCTGGCCGGCGCGGCGACGGCGCTGGCCGGTGTGGTCAGCGCGTCACGCAGCCTGTCCGCCCAGCCGTCGGACGACTTCAGCTTCGTGTTCGGGGTGATCGCCGCGATCGTCGTCGGCGGCACCTCGATCGCCGGCGGTGAGGGCGCCATCTGGCGCACCGTCACCGGCGCGCTGTTCATCGCGCTGATGACCAACGGGTTCAACCTCCACCAGGTCGACCCGATCTGGCAGCGCATCATCCAGGGTGGCGTGATCCTGGCCGCGGTCGGCGTGGACACCTGGAGCCAGCGCCGCACGTAGGACAACCCGGAGCGCCGGCCGGCCAGCCGGGCGACCTACTCGCGCTCGATCCGCCGGTACCCGGCGCCGGGCGTCCACCACTCGACGACCAGCATGGTCGCCGCCGGGTTCAACCCGGTGAACACCACCTGGTGGATGTCGGCGACGAACAGCTCGCCCTCGGGCGCCGGGGCACCGCCCGAAGCGTCGCCGGGGATCGGTCCGCGGTGGCGGGCCACGCCGGACACCTTGGCCTCGCCGGGCCACGCCGACTCCTCGCCGGGTGTCGGGTGGACCGTCGGCCCGTGCAGCGCGAAGCGCGGGTCGCGGCGCAGGTCGGCACCCTTGCGCGCCCCGGGCATCGACCCGAACTGCAGCTGACCGTCGACGAACTCGCACTCGATCCCGGAGATGCGCGGCGAGCCGTCGGCGCGCAACGTGGCCAGCGTCTTGTGCCGCCCGGCGTCGAACAGCCGGCGGACCCGCGCCGCGAGGTCGGGTTCGGCGGCCTCGAACTGGGCCCAGCTGGCCACGACGGTCAGCCGGCCTCGACCGGGACCGAGCCGACGACCTCGGCCACGAACCAGTCGACCAGCGCGTCGGTGTTCGGCTTGGCGACCATCGGCTGGTGGTAGCTGTCGACGATCAGCCGGTCCGGGTCGCGGCCGATCGAGCGCGCCTCGTCGGCGCCGCCGCCGCTCACCCACCGGTCGACGATCTCGCCGGTCACCTCGGGGTGGAACTGCACGCAGAACGTG
Organism: uncultured Ilumatobacteraceae bacterium; assembly: GCA_964565975.1. GTDB lineage: Bacteria > Actinomycetota > Acidimicrobiia > Acidimicrobiales > Ilumatobacteraceae > JAKOUY01. The sequence continues at coordinate 7,214 of CAZMHG010000019.1, forward strand.
CGGCCGACGCGCCACGCCTGCGGGCCGACGGCGCTGCGGGCCATCTCGGTGGCACCCTCGGGAAGGTCGACGACGTCGCTGTGCCACTGCATCCACGGCCCGCTGGCCACCGCCGCGTGCTGGGAGTCGACCTGGTACCAGCCGATCTCCTTCTCGTCTGCCCGGTAGACGCGTGCGCCGAGCGCGTGGGCGGCGATCTGCGAACCGAAGCAGATCCCGAAGATCGGGATGTCGCGCCGGACGCACTCACGGATCGCCGCCGCCTCGGCGCCGACCTGGTCGACGATGTCCGGCCAGTAGACGCTCCACTCGCTGCCGAGCAACAGCACCAGGTCGCACCCGTCGAGGGTCGGCCAGCGCTCGGGGTGGTCACGGTCGACACGCTCGAACACGTACCCGTGCTCCTGGAACCGTGCCCCCACCAGACCCGGATCGCCGTCGCCGACGTTGCCCACGACCAGTGCTCGCATGAGCCCCTACGGTACGCCACCAACCCGCCTGCCCCGACGCCGACCGCAGCGTGCGGTGGCGCGCGGTGGCGCACGGCCGGCGCGGCCGCACCCCGGCGGCGCAGGTGGCACTACGGTCGTGACCGATGCCCGAGCGTGACCTGCCCAGCGCCGAAATCGACCGCGCCGCGCGCGCCGGTCGCGGCGTCGTCAAGCACACGCCGATCACCTCGTCGTACGCCCTCAGCGAGCGCTGCGGTGGAACCGTCGTGCTGAAGGCCGAGAACCTGCAGCGCACCGGCAGCTTCAAGATTCGCGGGGCGATGAGCAAGATCGCCTCGCTCGGCGCGTCCGCGCGCAACGGCGTGACCGCCGGAAGCGCCGGCAACCACGCCCAGGCGTTGGCCTTCGCCGCGCGCCATGCCGGTGTGCCGTGCGAGATCTTCGTCCCACGCGGCGCGGCGATCGCCAAGATCGAGGCCTGCCGGGCGTACGGGGCGACCATCGTCGAGGGCGGCGACTCGCTGGACAACGCCGTCGACATGGCACAGCAACGGGCCCAGGAAGCCGGCATGCAGTTCTGCCACCCGTACGACGACCCGGCCGTCGTCGCCGGACAGGCCACCATCGGGCGCGAGCTCGTCGCCGACATCGACAGCCTGCACCGGGTGGTGGTCCCGCTCGGCGGCGGTGGGCTGGCCAGCGGCCTGGCGATCGCCGTCAAGCAGTACGACCCCAAGATCAAGGTCATCGGCGTGCAGGCCGACGCATGCGCACCGTACGCCAACCAGGCGGTGCCCGGCGGGCCGGTGCTCACGCTCGCCGACGGCATCGCCGTCAAGCGGCCGGGCCTGGTGACCCGCCCGCTGGTCGAACGCTGGGTCGACGACGTCGTCACCGTCGACGAGGACCACGTCGCCGACGCGATGGTGATGCTGATGGAGCGAGCCAAGCTGTACGTCGAAGGCGCCGGCGCGGTCGGCGTCGCCGCGCTGCTCGCCGGCCGCATCGCCCCGGCCCGCACCGGCACGACGTGCATCGTGCTCAGCGGCGGAAACGTCGACCTCGGCGTCGTGCCCGGCCTGATCCGCCGCAACGAGACCAAGGCCGGCCGGCGCTTGATCGTCTACGCCCGCATCAGCGACCGGCCCGGCGGCCTGGCCGCGCTGCTGACGCTGTTCGCCAACGAGGGCGCCAACCTGATCGTCGTCGACCACGTCCGCGAAGGCGTCGACCTGCGCGTCCGCGAGACCGGCGTGACCGTCGTGCTCGAGGTCCGCGGCGCGGAGCACGCCCACCGGGTGATGACGGCCGGTCGTGTCGCCGGCTACGAGCTGGAGAAGATCGACCGCGCCTGACCGCGCCTGACCGCGGGCCGCCCGCCGCCGCACCGCAAGGGGGCCGCCGTGCCGCCGGACGAGGGGCCCGCCGCGGCGCAGGTGCGAGACTGTGCCGCTGTGATCGACGCCACCGCCCCCCCGCCGCTGATCGCCCTGTGCGCCCGGATCCTGACGTTCTCCGACGAAGGCAAGCGCGACGCGTTCAGCAGCAGCCAGCCGTACAGCCGGGCGATCGCCCGTGCCGGCGGCGTCCCGGTGCTGGTCCCGCCGATCCCCGTCCTGGCGAAGAACGCGGTCACCGTGCTGCAGCACTTCGACGGCGTGCTGCTGCCCGGTGGTGGTGACGTCGACCCACGGCGCTATGGCGAGGACCCGGAAGCCGAGCAGCTGTACGGCATCGTCACCGACCACGACGACCTGGACATCGCCGTGGCGTTGGCGGCGATCGAGCTGGACCTGCCGATGCTCGCCCTGTGTCGCGGCATGCAGGTCCTCAACGTCGCCCTCGGCGGCACGCTGCAACAGGACATCGGCAACGACGACCATTGGATGCGCGAGCACACCGTGCGGCTCAGCGAGGGCTGCAAGATCGCCCAGGCGACCGGCACGACCTTCGTCGAGCACTGCCACTCGGTGCACCACCAGGGGATCGACCGCCTGGCCGACGGCCTGGTCGCCGTGGGCTGGGCACCCGACGGCCAGTTGGAGGCGGTCGAGCTGCCCTCGGCCGGCTGGATCGTCGGCGCGCAGTGGCATCCCGAGGACACCGCACCCCGCCAGGCGGTGCAGCAGTCGATCTACGACGAGCTGATCCGCCGAGCGGCAGGCGGCATACACTCCCATCCGTGGCCCCACTGATCCTGATCGTCGGGCGCGTCGCCGACGAGGCGTCACGTGTGCGCGGCGAGGCGTTCGCCCTCGGCCAGCGGTACTGCCGGGCGATCGTGCGGGCTGGGGGGATCCCGCTGATGGTGCCCCCGATGCCCGAATTGCTGCCGCGGCTCGACGAGCTGCTGGAACAGGCCGGCGGCATCGTGCTGCACGGTGGCGGCGACGTCGACCCGCGGCGCTACGGCCAGGTGCCGACGGCCGAGCAGCTGTACGGCATCGTCGCCGAGCACGACGAGGTCGAACTGGCCGTGGCCCGTGCCGCGGTCCAGGCCGACGTGCCGGTGCTGGCGATCTGCCGCGGGTTGCAGGTGCTCAACGTCGCCCTCGGCGGCACGCTGATCCAGGACATCGGCACCGACGAGCACTGGTACGGCCTGCACCGCGTCGACCTCGACCCGTCGTCGCTGATGGCGAGCGTGATCGGCAACGCGTCACCGCAGCGATGCCACTGCGTGCACCACCAGGCGATCGACCGTGTCGCCGACAGCCTGCGCGTCGTCGGTCGCGACGCCCACGACCACCAGGTGCACGCGGTCGAAGCGCCCGACCGGCGCTGGGTGCTCGGCGTGCAATGGCACCCCGAGGACACCGCCGGCGAGGACTCCGAACAGCAGCGCCTGTTCGACGCGCTGGTTGCCCGCGCGGCCCACGCCACCGTCTGACGCGCGCCCTCTCAGCAGCCGCCGGCGCTCTCCGGTGGCCGCTGCCGGGCGGGCTACTTGACGGTGATGCGCTGGCTGAGCTCGACGAGCCAGCCGGGGAACAGCCCGAAGATCACCGTCGCCGCGACGCTGATGCCGATCACCACTGCGGTCACCAGCGGCACCGGCAGCGCCGCGCCGGCCGTGTCGCCGCCGGCCGTGTCGTCGCCGGACCACATGCTGAGCATGATCCGCAGGTACAGGTACGCGGCGATCACCGCGGCGACCATGGCGATGATCGCCAACGCGTAGCTGTGCTCCTGCACGGCGGCGCGCAGCACGCCGAACTTGGCGACGAACCCGGACGTCAACGGCACACCGGCCTGGGCGATCAGCAGCACCGTCATCGCCAGCGCAAGCACCGGGCGGCGCTTGGCCAACCCGCGGAACGCGGACAGGCCGGTGTCGTTGTCGCCCGTGCGGGCCACCACGGTGACCACGGCGAACGTCCCGACGACCAGCAGCGAGTACAAGAACAGGTAGAGCATCACCGACGGCACACCCGACCCGGCGGCCGAACGGGTCGTGTCGTGTGCTGCGGCCTCGACCCCGACGAGCAGGAAGCCGGCATGGCTGATCGAGGAGAACGCCAGCATTCGTTTGACGTTCGTCTGCACCACGGCCATCACCGAACCGACCACGAGGGTGATCACCGACAGCGCCCACACCGCAGGCTGCCACTGGTTGCTCCAGTGCGGCAGGGCGACGAGCAGGACGCGCAGCATCGCGGCGAACGCAGCCGCCTTGGCCATCGAGGCCATGAACCCGGTGACCGGCGTCGGCGCCCCCTCGTACACGTCGGGTGCCCAGAAGTGGAACGGCGCCGCGGCGGTCTTGAACGCCAACCCGACCAGCAGCAGGGCCACGCCGGCGAGCGCCATCGCCTCGCTGCGCCCCACCGACAACGTGGCGTCGAACGCGGCGACGATGCCCGAACCGGTGACCTCACCCGTGGCCTGGTCGACCACCGCGGACACGTACTGCGTGCTGCCCGCCGCGCCGTAGATCAGGGCGATGCCGTACAGGAACACGGCGGACGCCGCGCCACCGAGGATGAAGTACTTGAGCGCGGCCTCCTGGCCGGGCCGGCGGCGGCGGTTGCTGGCGGCGAGCACGTACAGCGAGATCGACAGGCACTCGAGACCGAGGAACAGCACGATCAGATCGTTGGCCGCGCCCATCACGATGCCGCCGAGGGCGGCGAGCAGGTACAGGCTGTAGATCTCCGGCGCCAGGCGCGTGAGGCCTTCACGCTGCAGGTAGTCGTCGGTGACCAAGGTGGACAGCGCGATCGCCACCGCAGCGATCATCACCAGCCACAGCGTGAAGTGGTCCCAGCGCAACGCGTCGCCGACCAGCGTGCGGGCGCCCTCTTCGGAGATCCGCCGCCATTCGGCCCAGGCGATGACGAACACGGCGATGCATGCGCCGACCGTGAAGCCGGCGTACCAGCGCCGCGGCCACTGCCGCGTCAGTGCGCCGACGACGAGCAGGAACATGGCTGCGCCGAGGACGACGAGCAGCGGCGAGAGCATGCTCCACTCGATCGGTGTTCCGGCGAGCTCGGTGGCCTTCATGGCTGGGTCCCCTCGGTCACCGTCTCACCGGTCGTCTCGCCGGTCGGCTCGCTGGCAGGCTGCGGCGCCCGGTACCCGGTCTTGTCCTGCACGTGGATCAGCAAGGTCTTCACGCTTGGCTCGATGCGGTCGAGCATCGGCTTGGGATACACGCCGGTGAACACGATCGCGGCGACGAACGGCAAGAGCAGCGCGGCCTCGCGCCACTTCAGCTCGGGGAAGCCGCGATTGGCGTCGTCGGTCTCGCCGTGGAACACCCGCTGATAGGCCCACAGCAGATACAAGGCGGCGAGGATCACGCCCGTCGCGGCGACGACGACCCACCAACGGGCGGTGAGGAACGAGCCGATCAGCACCAGGTACTCGCCGACGAACCCGTTCAGTCCGGGCACACCGATCGACGACAGCATGACCACCATGAACACCCCGGCGAAGATCGGGGCGACGCTCTGGATGCCGCGCAGCTCGGAGATCTGGCGGGTGTGGCGCCGTTCGTAGATCATCCCGACGAGGATGAACAGCGCACCGGTGGACACGCCGTGGTTGATGTTCTGCATCACCGAACCGGACAGCGACTGGCTGGTGAGCGCGAACGTGCCGAGGACGATGAAGCCGAGGTGGGCGACCGACGAGTAGGCGACGAGGCGTTTGAGGTCCTTCTGCATGGTCGCCGCGATCGCGCCCCAGATCACGCCGATCACCGCCAGCGTGAGCAGCAACGGCCGCGACCAGCGCGCCGCCTCGGGGAACAGGTAGACGCCGAAGCGCAGCAGACCGTAGGTGCCCATCTTCAGCAACACGCCGGCGAGGATCACCGAACCGCCGGTCGGTGCCTGGGTGTGCGCGTCGGGGAGCCAGGTGTGCAGCGGGAACAGCGGCACCTTCACGGCGAAGGCGACGGCGAAGGCGAAGAACAGCCACCGCCCGGTCGACGCGGCGAACGTCGCGTTCTTGGCGATGTCGATCAGGTCGAAGGTCACCGCGCCGCCCGGGCCGGCCTTGGCCAGCACGGCGGTGGCGATGATGCCGACGAGCATGAACGCCGAGCCGAACATGGTGAACAGGAAGAACTTCATCGCCGCGTAGACCCGGCGCTCGTAGCCCCAGCCGGCGATCAGGAAGTACATCGGGACAAGGACGATCTCGAAGAACCCGAAGAACAAGAACAGGTCGAGGCTGAGGAAGCTGCCCATCACGCCGGCCTGGAGCAGCAGCATCCAGGCCATGTAGTGCTTCTGCTTCTTGTGCGGATCGATGCCGGCGAGCACCAGCGGGAACAGCACGCCGGTGAGCACGACGAGGAACAGCGAGATGCCGTCGACCCCGAGGTGCCAGGAGATGCCCCACGCCCGCACCCACGGGTGCTTGCTGACGAACTGGAAGTCGCCGTCGCCCGACCGGAAGGCGACCAGCAGCCAGATCGACAACGCCGCCGTGAGCGCGCTGGACAGCAGGGCGACCAGCCGGACCAGGTCCAGCCGGCGGCCGGCGACGGACGCGGTGAGCAGCGCGCCGATCGCCGGGACGAGGACCAGCGCGGTGAGGATGGGGAAGTTGACCGTGTGCTCCATCAGAGGATTCCTCGCAGCACGAACCAGGCCAGCAGCCCGACGACGCCGAGCCCGATCAGCGCCGCGTAGCCGCGCACGTTGCCGCTCTGCAGCTTGCGCAACTCGCCCGCCGACCCGGCGACCAGATGCCCGGTGCCGTTGACCGCGCCGTCGATGACGTGGGCGTCGGCCCAGGCGACACCCTCGAACGCCTCGCGCCCCGGACCGCCCATGAAGTCGGTGACCGCCCGGTCGTAGTGCCAGCCGTCGGCCAGGATCGCCGGCTCGATCGGTCGGATCCGACGCTTCTCGTACACCAGGTAGGCGGCGACGATTCCGGCCACGGCGATCACGATCGCCACGGCCATGAACGGGTAGGTCAGGTCGTGGGTGGCGCTCGTCAGGCGGTGCTCGCTCTCCTCGGTGACCGGGGCCAGCCAGCGCTCGAGGCGCTTCAGGCTGTCACGGAACGGCAGCTGGATGAACCCGCCGACGATCGACAGCCCGGCCAGCACGACCAGTGGCCCGACCATGATCCACGGGCTCTCGTGCGGCTCGGCAGCGTGCGCGTCGTGACCGTCGGCGTGCGCATCGGGCGCGGCGATCAGGTCACCGTGCGCGCCGTTGGCCTGGTGAGCGTCGTGCCAGCGGGCCTTACCGAAGAAGACCATGATCACCTGGCGGGTCATGTAGTACGCCGTCAGCAGCGCGGTGACCAGACCGATCACGTACAGCACCGGGCTCTTGTCCCAGGCGAACAGCAGGATCTCGTCCTTGCTCCAGAACCCGGCGAACGGCGGGACGCCGGCGATCGCCAGCCAGCCGACGATGAACGTCGCCGCGGTGATCGGCATCAGCTTGCGCAGCGCGCCCATCCGGCGCATGTCCTGCTCGTGGTGCATGCCGTGGATCACCGAGCCGGACCCGAGGAAC
>CAZMHG010000020.1:0-328 GCA_964565975.1 uncultured Ilumatobacteraceae bacterium
TCCACCACGGCAACGGCCAGCAGGCGGTGTTCTACGACGACCCGGACGTCCTGACGATCAGCATCCACCAGGACCTGTGCTTCCCGCCGGACAGCGGCTACCTGCGCGACAACGGTTCGGGCCGCGGCGAGGGCTACAACATCAACGTGCCGCTGCCGCCGGGCAGCGGCCACGGCGCCTACGTGGCGGCGTACGAGCGTGTCGTGCTTCCTGCGCTCGCCCGCTTCCGGCCGGACTTCGTCGTCGCCCCGTCCGGGTTCGACGGCGGCTTCTTCGACCCGCTCGGGCGGATGATCGACGTCGATGGGCAGGAAGGCGCCGCCGGCCT
>CAZMHG010000020.1:338-10686 GCA_964565975.1 uncultured Ilumatobacteraceae bacterium
CGCTCGGGCGGATGATGGCGTGGAGCGACACGTACCGGCAGATGACGCGGATGCTGATGTCCGCGGCAGCCGAACACTGCAACGGGCGGATCGTGATGACCCACGAAGGCGGCTACTCGGCGGCCTACGTCCCGTTCATCGGTCTGGCCGTCGTCGAAGAGCTGTCCGGGATCCTGACGGACGTCGACGATCCGTACGGCTTCATCTGCGAGCACGGCGGCCAGCAGGACCTGCAACCGCACCAGGACGCGCTGATCCGCGACGCCGAGGTGCTGCTCGGCCGGGTGGGCGGCCCGGCGTGAGCGACCCCGATCCCGGCCGCGAGCCGCTGGACCCGGCCATCGCCGAGCAGTTGCGCAGCGCGTCCACATCCACCGTCGCCGGCATGCTCCAGCGCCGCGGCATCCGCAACACCTTCCTGGACGGGCTCGCACCGCTCACCGCGCCGTCCCGTGCGGTGGTCGGCCGGGCGCGGACGTTGCGCTTTGCCCCCATGCGCGAGGACATGATCCCCACCTTCCAGTCCGGGTTCAACCTGCAGCGCAAGGCGGTCGAGGACATCGGCCCGGGCGAGGTGCTGGTCATCGAGGCGCGGGGCGCGGCCGGCGCGGCGACGATGGGTGACGTGTTCGCAGCGCGGATGAAGTTCCGTGGCGCAGTCGGCGTCGTCAGCGACGGCGGCGTCCGCGACGCCAGCGCGGTCGCCGCCACCGGCCTCCCCGTGTATTGCAAGGGCACCCACGGGGCGACGTTCAGCCGCCTGCACCTGCCCGTCGGCAGGGACGAGCCGGTCAGCTGCGCCGGCGTGCTGGTGATGCCGGGCGACGTGGTGATGGCCGACGCCGACGGCGCCGTCGTCATCCCGTGGGCGCTGGTCGCCGAGGTCGCTCACGACGCAGCCGCCCAGGAGCTGTCCGACACGTGGTCGTTCGAGCGCGCCGCGGCCGGCGACGGCATCCAGGACGTGTTCCCGCCGGCCGCCCACCGCCGCGCCGAGTTCGAGGCCTGGCTGGCAGCTCGGCGGTCCTGACACCGCGGCCGGCGAGCAGCCGCGCCGTACGGCGCGTTCCGTTCACCGGAAAGCTGGCTTTCCGGGTTGGTTAACATGTTCTATATTCCGAGCAGCCGAACTCGGGTTGGGGGAACTTCCCGAGCGGCTTCACTCACGAGGGGGAAACATGCTCCAGTCTCATCGGCGCAAGATCGCCGCGGCGGTCGCCGCGGTCAGCGTGCTCGGCCTCGGCGCCGCGCAGGCCAGCGCGCGCACATCGGGCACGACGGCGGCCACGACCGCAGCGACCACCGCGGCCGCCGGCACGGCAGCCGCAGCGGGCGGTTCGCCGTGCGTCGTCACCGGAGCCGCCGCCACCGGCGATCCGATCAAGGTCGGGTCGATCCAGGGCAAGACGGGTGCTGACGACTTCAGCTCGTCCGGCCAGGGCGCCAAGGCGTTCTTCGAGTGCGTCAACGCCAACGGTGGGATCAACGGTCGGCCGGTGCAGTTCATGATCGAGGACGACCAGTGGACGCCCGACGTCGCTGCCCAGGCGGCGAGCAAGCTGATCGACGACGAGGGCGTCGTCGCGATGGTCGGCAACTCGTCGTTCGTCGAGTGCGGCGTCAACGCCCAGACCTACATCGACAAGGGCATCGCCGCGGTGTACGGCACCGGCGTGCCGCGCGAGTGCTTCTTCTCCAAGAACATCTCGCCGACCAACGCCGGGCCGCGCATCTCCGCACTCGGCGCGCTGGCCTACATGACCAAGAAGTACTCGGCGAAGTCGGCGGTGTGCATCGCCCAGGCGATCCCGAACGTCGGCGAGTGGGTGTGCAACGGCGCCAAGGACTGGGGCGCGGCAAACGGCGTCACCGTGCGCTCGATCCTCCACGACCCGGCCAAACCGGACTTCCCGGCCATCGTCCAGGACGCGATGAAGGACAAGCCCGACCTGGTGCTGGTGATGGAGCCTGCCGGCCTGGCGATCCCGATCCTCAAGGAAGCCGAGACCCAGGGCTACGGCGACAAGGCCCACTGGGGCGGCCCCACCTCGCAGTACCTCGCCGGCTGGCCGGAGAAGATCGGGTCGTACTGGAACGACAAGTACGACATCCAGATCGAGCTGAACGAGATCGGCTCCACCGGCGCCGACAACACCGCATGGACCGCGACGATGGACAAGTACGGCCAGGCATCCGATCCTCGCGACACGTTCAGCCAGGCCGGTTGGTTCGCGGCCAAGGTGTTCACCGAGGCGCTGCTCAAGATGGACTCGGCGTCGATCACCCGTGAGAACGTGGCCAAGGCGCTGATGGAGATCAAGGACGTCAAGTCCGACCTGAGCTGCGGGCCGTACTACTTCGGTCCCGGCGAGCGGCACAACGCCAACCACGCCGGCCGGATGGTCAAGATCAACAAGGACGGCAAGTACGAGCTGACCGAGGACTGCACCGAGGTCGCCGATCCCGAACTGGAGTCGGTGTTCAAGGACGAGAAGGACTACCAACTCGTCGGCTGACGCCGGCCTGACGGGCTCCCCGTAACCCCGACGAGTGCACAAGGTCCGACAGGGCAGATGTTCGCCACCATCACGTTCGACAACCTGCTGACGTTCTTCATCACCGGGTTGTCGACCGGCGGCATCTTCGCCCTGTCGGCCCTTGGCCTCGTCGTCGTCCATCGCGCCACGGGAGTGCTCAACTTCGCCCAGGGCGCGATCGGCGCGGTCTGCGCGATGACCGCGTCGCAGGAGTTCATCGACAAGGGCCGCAACCAGTACCTCGGCTACGTCGTCGCCAACCTGCTGGGCGTGGTGCTGTCGTTGCTCTACGGCAAGTTGTACGCACCGCGCCTTTCGCACCGTGATCCTGCGGTCAAGGCGATCGGGACGCTCGGTTTCGCCCTCGCCCTGCTCGGCTTCAGCGGCTGGCGGTGGACGGCCCGGATCATGTCGCTGCGCCTGCCGACCGACAACCACGAGGTCAAGGTGTTCGGCGTGCAGATCACCTACACCCGCATGCTGGTGATCGTCCTCTCGGTGGTCATCACCGTGCTCGTCAGCGCGCTGCTCAAGCGCACCCGGGTCGGGCTGAACATGCGCGCGCTGGCCAACGACCGGGAGCTGGCGTCGGTCGTCGGTGTCGACGTGAGCAAGGCCGAGACCACCGCCTGGGTCATCTCCGGGTTGATGGCCGCCAACACCGGGCTGTTGTTCGCCAGCGCCGTGCAACTCGACCCGCAATCGCTGACCTTCCTGGTGATCCCGGCGATCGCCGCCGCACTGGTCGGGCGGATGAAGTCGCTGTGGTGGACGCTGGCAGGGGCGATGATCATCGGCCAGCTGGAAGCGCAGATGACCAACTTCGACTCGGTCAAGGGCTACAAGGTGCTGGTCGAACTGATCGTCGGAGCCGGTGTCGTCCTGTTCGCCCACCGGTCGCGCATCGTGTCGTTCCAGCCGGAGACCTGAGCACGTGACGACGCTGCGCCGATACCTGCCACTCGCCGTGTTCGGCCTGCTGGTGCTGATCCTCGTCCCGCTGAAGTGGGAGAAGGGTCTGTGGCTCAACGTCTTCACCCAGGCGGCGATCTACAGCATCGCCTCGCTCGGCGTCGGCCTGCTATACGGCCGGCTGGGGATGGTCTCGCTGCTCAACTTCGCCCTGTTCGGTGTGGGCGGCTGGGTCGCCCTGCGGCTCTCCCACACGCACACCATGCCGATGCTGGTGTGCGTGCTGATCGGCGGGTTGGCGGCGGCCGTGATCGGCACCCTGGTCGGGCTCCCGGCGTTGCGCGTCCGTGGCCTGTACCTGGCGATGATCACCCTGATGGCCGCATCCGCGTTCTACGTGATCATCAACGTCGTCGGCTTCCCCGATGGCGGCAGCGGGTTCAACGGGCGCGGCGGCGTCTACTCGCGCAGCAAGATGCGCCGACCGGCCTTCGCCAAGGCGGACCCGGCCTACTTCCGGTTGTGCGTCGCGATCGGCGTCATCGGCGCCGTGCTGGTGATGATCAACCTCGCCGGGCGCCCCGGGCGGGCGTGGGCGATGATCCGGCGCAGCCAGGCAGCGGCCTACGCCAGCGGCGTGAACATCACCCGCTACAAGTCGTGGGCGTTCGCCCTCGCCGGGTTCCTGTCCGGCATCGCCGGCGGGCTGTCCGCCGGTCTGACCGGCGTGCTCAACACGCTCGACTACTTCCCGAGCGCGTCGATGCTGCTGTTCGCGCTCACGCTGTCCGCCGGCGCGTACAACCTCAGCGGCGCGGTGATCACCGGTGTGCTGGCCAAGGTGCTCCCCGCGCTGTTCAAGGAGTGGGGCGTCTCGGCCGATCTGGCCAACCTGATCTTCGGCGTGCTGCTGATGATCTCGCTGACCTCCGCGCCGGAAGGCGCGGCGGGTGCGCTGAACGGGCTCTGGCAGCTGATCCGGTCGAAGATCTTCCGCCGCCCAGCGGCCCGCGCGACGTCCGCAACGTTGGAGGCACCGACGTGATCGCGCTCAGCGAGATCACCGTCCAGTTCGGTGGCGTGCGCCCGCTGGACCGCCTGACCGTCGACCTCGACGGCCGGATCGTCGGCATCGTCGGGCCGAACGGCGCCGGCAAGACGACCCTGCTCAACGTGCTGTCCGGGTTCGTCGTCCCGCGCACCGGGCGCATCGTGGTCGACGGGACCGAGCTCAACGCGATGTCGCCGTTCGCCCGCTCGCGCTGGGGTGTCCGGCGCACCTTCCAGACCGAGCAGGTGGCCGAGTCGGCGACGGTGCACGACAACGTCGCGGTGATCCTCGACGCCGTCCGCATGTCGGGCGCCGAGCGGCGCGCCGCGGTGGCCCGCGCCCTGGAGCTGACCGGGCTCAAAGCCAAGGCCGGTGAACTGGGCGTGGCGCTGAACTCGTTCGAGCGGCGCAGCGTCGAGCTCGCCAGAGCCATCGCCGGTTCACCAAAGGTGGTGATGATGGACGAGCCGGCCGCCGGGTTGTCCGAGGCCGAGTCGGCGTCGTTCCGCGAGCTGGTCCTGTCGCTGCCCGAGGCCACCGGCGCGCAGGTGCTGCTGATCGACCACGACGTCGACCTGATCATGGCCGTCTGCGATCGCACCGCCGTGCTCGACTTCGGCGTGCTGATCGCCTACGGGCCGACCAACGAGGTGCTCGAACTGGCCGAGGTGAAAGCGGCATATCTCGGTACCGCCGAGGAGATCGAGCACGTCGCCGAGGAGCATCACCTGGCCGACCACGAGATGATGGTCCGCGCCGAGCAGGGGGACGCGCCGTGACGGATGCACACGGCGAGCTTGCCGTACGTGGTCTGCGTGTCGCCCGCGGCACCAAGATGGTCGTCAAGGACGTCGACCTGACGGTTCGCGCCGGCCAGATCACCGCCCTGCTCGGGGCCAACGGCGCGGGCAAGTCCTCGCTCGTGCTCGCCCTTGCGGGCGTGCTGCGACCCGCCGGCGGCAGCGTGACGATGAACGGCACCGCGCTCACCGGCAAGGCCCCCAACCTGATCCGCGCCGCGGGCCTGGCCGCCGTGCAGGAAGGTCACCGGGTGCTGACCGAGCTCACCGTGCTCGAGAACTTCCGTGCCGCCGGGTCGATGCACGCCAAGGCCGCGCTGGGTGGCGCGGTCGACGAGGCCCTCGCAGTGTTCCCCGAGTTGTCGTCACGGCTCAACCAGCGGGCCGGGACGCTGTCGGGCGGCCAGCAGCAGATGGTCTCGCTCGGCCAGGCGTTGGTCTCCCGGCCCACGTTTCTGCTCGCCGACGAGCTGTCGCTCGGTCTCGCACCACTGGTCGTCAAGCGGCTGATCGAGGTGATCAAGCAGATCGCCGCCCGCGGCACAGGGGTGCTGCTGATCGAACAGTTCACCCACATCGCCCTCGAGGTCGCCGCCGACGCGGTGCTGATGGAGCGCGGGCGGGTTGCCTGGTCGGGTCCCTCGGCGACGCTGAAGGAGAACCCCGACCTGCTCCACGCCGCGTACCTTGGTGTCTCCTGAGGGCGGGTCCTGAGGGCCGCTCCTGACCGGCTGCTCCTGACCGGCTGCTAGACCAAGTGGTGGACGTCGACGCCCGGACGGTCGGGCACCGCGCTCGGGCCGGCCAGGTAGCCGAGGTAGACGATCGCCACGATGTACGTGCCGGGCTCGAAGCCGCACATCGCCGCGACTGCCTGATGGCAGCCCTTCGGGCACGAACCCCAATACGTGGCGACATCCTCGGCCGCGGCAGCGAGGAGCACGTTCTGCACGCCGGCGGCGACCGCGTCGCGGTTCTCCGCGGTGCGCAACTCGGTGTCGCCCGGTGCCGCCCCGACGACGAGCGTCGCCGGGGTGCGCATGTACTTGGTGCGGGTCTTGTCGACCTTCTCCTGCGGGTCGCCCTGGGCGGCCATCGCGTCGGCGATCGTGTCGCCGAGCCGTGCCCGGCTGTCGCCCTCGACCATCGCGAAGCGCCACGGCCAGGTGCGCTTGTGGTTCGGCGCCCACTGGGCGAGCTCGCACCACAGCCGGACCCGCTCGATCGGCACCGGCCGATCGCGGTCGACGACCATCGACGTGCGCCGTGACCGAATCAGCGAGTGCAGGAGCTCCGGTTGCATCGGACCATTCTGCGCTACCCCCGGCCGTGCGGCCCGCGCCAAGCGTTCCTAGCTGCGGAACGTGACCAGCGACACACCGGCCCTCGCGCTGCCACAGTGAGGACGTCCGCGAGGCGGCGTCGCCAGCCGCAATCGGAGAAGGGGAACCGAGATGTCGTTCGATGGGGAAGCATTCGTCGAAGAGATGCGTGAGGAGCTGATCGCCTCCGGCCGCACCCTGGACCAGGCGACATGGGTCAACAAGGTCGAGCAGGGCGACGCCACCAAGGAAGAGCTCGTCGGCTGGGCGCGCCAGCACTACCACGGCGTCACCTATCACACCCGCCGCTTCCTCTCGATCTGGGTCGGGCGGATCCCCTACGAGCTGACCGAGTCGGTCATCGAGAACATCGGCGAAGAGGTCATGGGTGTGCAGTCCAAGTCCGGCTACGGCCACCTGCACTGGCTGTTCGAGTTCACCCGGGCGCTCGGTGCCCCGGACGAGGTGATCACCGCAGCGGTGCCCAACGTCGAGGCCGTGCTCAGCGAGAGCTTCCTGTACAACCTGGCGCACCAGCGCCCGTGGTACGAGTTCCAGTTCGGCGCCAGCCTGGGCATCGAGAACCAGATCCCGTCGGCCTACAAGAAGGTCGTCAACGGCTTCAAGACGCACTATCAGGACCTGCTCCAGCCCGACGACTACGCGTTCCACACGATCCACATCTATGCCGACGAGGAGCACGGTGGACATGTCGGCGAGTTCGCCGAGCACTACCTGGACACCGACGAGAAGCGCCGTTCGGCACGCGCCGCGTACTTCGCTGGTGCCGAGGCGACCCGGCGGTGCTGGGACGCCCTCGAAGGCGTGAGTTGGTGACCGAACCGTTCGTCCTGTGGTTCGACGAGTACGAGTCGGACCATCAACCAGTCGTCGGCGGGAAGTGCTCCAGCCTCGGCGCGATGACCAAGGCCGGTCTGCCGGTCCCGCCCGGCTTCGCCATCACCACGCACGCCTTCGCCGACTCGATGGACCGCGATCACGTCGGTCCGCTGGTGCACAGCGCGATGGAGGGCCTGGACGTGTCCGACCTCGGCCAGTTGCACCGTGTCGCCGAGCAGTCGCGGCGCATCGTCGGTGACGCCGGTCCGTCGCCCGAGGCCGAAGCAGCGATCCGCGTCGCCTACCGAGACCTGTGCGCGCGCTGTGGCGTGGACGACCTGCCCGTCGCCGTCCGGTCCAGCGCCACCGCCGAGGACCAGCCGGACGCCAGCTTCGCCGGCCAGCAGGACACCTACCTGTGGATCCGCGGCGAGGACGACGTCGTCAACCACGTGGTGCGCTGCTGGGCGTCGCTGTACACCGACCGGGCGATCAGCTACCGGCACGAGAACGGCTACCCGCACGACGAGGTGGCGATGAGCGTCGCCGTGCAGCAGATGGTGCTACCGAAGGCGGCCGGCGTCGCGTTCACCCTCAACCCGACCAACGGCGACCGTTCGACGATCGTGATCGACAGCGCCTTCGGCCTTGGCGAATCCGTCGTCAGCGGGCTCGTCACACCGGACAACTACTGCGTCGACAAGGTCGTCTTCGAGATCACCAAGCGCACCGTGTCGGCCAAGGAGCTCGAGTGCTGCCTCGACGGTGACCAGGTCGTGCACCGCGAGCTGGAACCCGAGCGATCGACCCAGCCGAGCGTGACCGATGCCGAGATCAAGGGGATCGCCCGCCTCGCCCGCCAGGCCGAAAAGCACTTCGGTCGCCCGCAGGACGTGGAGTGGGCGGTCACCAACCAACCGGACGGCACGCCCGTCTACCACCTGCTGCAGAGCCGTCCGGAGACGGTCTGGAGCAACAAGCCGCGCCAGGTCAGCACGGGGGTGCAGTCCGGCGTGGCAGGAGTCGTCAGCAACCTGCTGCGGCCGATCTCCACCAAGAACCAACCGGCCGGCGCGTAGCACACGGCCGCGGGCCGATCGGCCCGCACGACACAACGCTCACATCACAGGGGGACACCATGAGCACCGACCGATTCGACAGCCCGTTCTCGATCGAGACACCGCCAGGCGCCGAGGGGTGGGAGGACCTGTACAGCTATCACCTGACGTTCAGCGAGGCGCGTCGCGACTACGAGGAGTCGATGTTCTGGTTCCGCGACGCGATCCACCTGCCGACGGTGATGCCGCCGTGGGACATGAGCCTGGTCGAGTACGCGTTCGCCTCGCTCGGCGCCTACAACAGCCGGCACTACATCGTCCCGCCGGCGATGGGCATCGACATCCGCGTCCTCAACGGGTGGTTCTACCTGACGCCGGTGCCGGTGGCGAACCCCGACGACATCCCGGCACGGGTCGAGCACTTCATGGAGCGGGCCGGTCACTACTTCGCCAACTGGAACGAGATCGAGGAGGAGTGGATCACCAAGGCGAAGCGGACGATCGCCGGCATCGAGGCGCTCAGCTTCGACCCGCTGCCCGACATGGTGCCGCTCGACGTGGTCACCGGGCACATCGGGCGCAGCAACGTCTACGACATGCAGCACGCCTACCACGAGTTGGTCGACCGCACGCTCGAGCTGTGGCAGTACCACTTCGAGATGCTCAACCTCGGGTACGCCGCGTACCTCGACTACTTCATGTTCTGCAAGCAGGTCTTCCCGAGCATCCCCGACCTGTCGATCGCCAAGATGGTCGCCGGGATCGACGTCGACCTGTTCCGCCCCGACGAGGAGTTGCGCCGGCTGGCCCGCCTCGCCGTGGACTCGGGGCTGGGCGATGTGCTGTGCGAGGGCGGGGTCGACCAGGCGCTGGCCGCGGTCGCCGCCGCCGACGGCGGCCAGGCCTGGCTGGCCGAGTACGAGAAGGCCAAGTACCCGTGGTTCAACTACTCGGCGGGCACGGCGTTCTACCACTCCGACGCGGTGTGGAACGAGCGGCTGGACATCCCGTTCAACTTCATGCGCGGCTACATCCGCAAGCTGCAGGCCGGCGAGGAGATCGATACGCCGAAGGCGGAGGTGATCGCCGAGCGCGACCGGGTGACCGAGGAGTACCTGGACCTGCTCGACGGCGACGACCGGGCCAACTTCGAAGGCAAGCTCGGCCTCAGCCGCACGGTGTTCCACTACGTCGAGAACCACAACTTCTACGTGGAGCACTGGGGCATCTCGACGATGTGGCGCAAGATGCGCGAGCTGAGCGGGATCTTCGTCAAGGAAGGGTTCTGGGAGAACCTGGACGACATCTTCATGCTCAAGCGCGACGAGGTGCCCACGGCGATCAGCGACCTGACCTACGGGTGGGCGGCCGGTGTGGCGACGCGCGGCCCGTCGTACTGGCCGGGCGTGATCGCCAAGCGCCGGGCGATCATGGCCGCGTGTTCGCGGTGGGACGCGCCGCCGGCGCTCGGCGTTCCGCCGGAGGTCGTCACCGAGCCGTTCACGGTGATGTTGTGGGGCATCACCAGCGACTCGATCCAGAAGTGGCTGGGCGGGCTGTCGAACACGGGTGGGCTGAGCGGTTTCGCCGCCTCGCCGGGCATCGTCGAGGGTGTCGCCCGGGTGCTGATGAGCGCCGACCAGCTCGGCGAACTGGAGGACGGCGACATCCTGGTCGCGCCGGTGACGGCACCGTCGTGGGCGCCGATCTTTCGGCGCATCTCCGCCACGGTCACCGACTCCGGCGGGATGATGAGCCATGCCGCGATCGTCTGCCGCGAGTACGGCCTGCCCGCCGTCACCGGCACCGCGTTCGCCACCAAGCAGAT
>CAZMHG010000020.1:10696-14560 GCA_964565975.1 uncultured Ilumatobacteraceae bacterium
AGATCCGCTCCGGCATGCGGCTGCGCGTCGACGGCGACAACGGCGTCGTCACGATCCTCGACAGTCCCGACTGACGGTCCTGCACTGACGGTCCGCGACTGGCCGAGACCGGCGGGCGGACCGGCGACGCCGTCCCGCTCGCCGGTCCGTCCGCCGTGCGAGACTGCTGGCCGATGGCCGAGCAGCTCTCCACGGTGGTCCGCACGCTGCGCGTGCTCGAGGCGTTCAGCTACGCCGAGCCGGTGCTCGGTGTCTCCGAACTGGCCCGCCGGCTGGGGATGGGCAAGTCGAGCGTCCACCGCGCGCTGAGCACCTTGCTGGAGCGCGGCTACGTCGTGAAGACCGCCGACGACCGCTACCGGCTCGGGCTGAAGCTGCACGAGATGGGCAAGCTCGTCGTGTCCGGCATCCGCCTGCACGAGGTCGCCCATCCCCCGCTGGAACGGCTGCGCGCCGAGTGCCAGGAGACCGTTCACCTGGCGGTGCTCGACGGGACCGACGTGGTCTACCTCGAGCGGTTCGAGTCTGCCGGGCTGCACCGCATGCTCAACCGGATCGGGCTGCGCGTGCCCGCGCACCCGACGTCGTCGGGACGCTGCCTGCTCGCCTTCGGCGACCCGATGCAGGTCGAAGCCGTGCTCACCGCAGGCCTCGAACGCCGCGCGCCGCGCACGATCACCTCGCCGAAGCTGTTCGTCGACACCTTGCGGCAGATCCGCGCGGATGGCTACGCCGTGTCGATCGAGCAGAGCCAGGCCAAGGTGTCCAGCGTCGGCGCACCGGTGTTCGGACGGGACGGTTCGGCGATCGCCGCGGTGTCCATCGTCGGCCCGTCGCTGCGGTTCGGCAGCGAGCACCTGCCCACCCAGATCCGCCGGGCACGTCGCTGCGCGGCGGAGATCAGCGAGGCGATGGGCTACCAGCGGCCGGGCCAGTAGCCGCACCAGCCGGCCGTCACCAGCCGGCGCCCGCCCTTGGCTGCGGGTGGGCTCAGCCGTCCTCGTTGGAGATCCCGGCGGCCACCGCCGGCGCGTCCGCAGGGATCGCCGCGTCCGCCGTGACGCAGGCCCGGTGCGTCCCGCCGTGACCGGCTTCGTCGTCGGCGCGGGAACGTCTGGCCTTCGGGACGAGCCACACCAGCAGCGCCAGCAGCCCGCTGGGGAGGACCAGGCGGTAGTCGCCGGCCATCTCCGGCGCCATCACGGCCGCCGTCAGCGGCGCGCCGATGCTCACTGACACGGCGACCGCCATGACGATCAGCGCCGCGTCCCAGATGTGCCCACGATCGATCCAACCGGCGTTGGCCATCGCCACGCCGCACACCACCGTCGCCCCGCCGGCGAGGGCCAAGGACGGCGAGACGACACCGCCGGGCGTGCCGGTCCCGAGCGCCGCGGCGGTGGCCAACGGCTTGATCAGCAACAACATCAGCCCCAGCCCGAGCGCGGGGGCGGCCGCTGCGCTGCGCAGGCCCTCCAACCCGTTCCCTGCCGTCCACGGGAAGCCGACCACCAGCCCGGCAGCGAGGGCGGCGACGCCGACCGGCCACACGACGCGCTGCCACGCGGGCGCGCCGCGACCCAGGATCCTCGGGACCACCAGCACACCGCGCATCCGGACGAACAGGCGACTGGCGGCGTAGGCCACCGGCGCGGCGGCGGCGACCGGCAGGATCACCCTCCAGCGGAACGGATCCTTGGCCGGCGGCAGCACCGCGCGGGCGGCGAAGAACCACGACACGGTCACGAAACCCACTGCCGCGCCGGCGATGGCGTGCGCGCCCATCCGCACGTTGCGGCGGACGCGCAGGTGCTCCTCGGCATACAGCACGGCAGCGATCGGTGCGTGGTAGGCCGCGGCGAACGCGGCGATCACGCCGGTGGTGGCCAGCAGCCCGCCACGACCGCGGGTGCGGCGATCGGCGGCCGCGCCCAGCGCGCCGCCCATCTCCATGATCGCCGACTCGCGGCCGATCGAGATGCCGGCCATCGACACGACCAGGTTCCCTGCGGTTCGCAGCACCGTCGCCGGGATCGAGGGCCCCGCGCAGCGGCCACGCACCCAGCGGGCGATCGAGCGCAGCCCGTACCGGCTCCCCCACCGCCGTTCGGTGAACGTCGCCCCCCAGCGGGCCACGAGCAGGGCCGCAACCATCACCAGGCCGATCAATGCGGGCGACGAGGTGCGCACCATCGTGACCGCGCTTCGTTCGCCGGAGACGAACTCGGCGGTGAGCAGCAGCGTCTCGCGGAACAGGTGGGCGAAGGTGGCCGCCGACATGGCGACGGCCACCGTGGCGCACGCGGTGACGGCTGCGCCAGCAGACCTCCGTCGAACCGTCGCAAGGCTGCCCCGCACACACGGATAATAGCCGAATGTCCGTACCTTTCAGCATCGTTGCGCTGCACCGCAAAGGTCCGTACATTGGCCGTGTGCCCGCCCGCGCCGTCGACCGCAGCAGCCCGATGCCACTGTGGGCCCAGGTGCTCGACGACCTCCGGCGCCGGCTGGGCACCGGCGAGTTCGAGTCCGGCCTGCCCGCCGAGCGCGAGCTGATCGCCCAGTACGCGACCTCGCGCCACACGATGCGCGAAGCGATGCGCCGGCTGCACGACGACGGCCTGATCGACCGCGAGCGCGGCAGGGGAACGTTCGTGCGCCGGCGGGCGATCTCCCAGACGACCGGCTCGCTGTACAGCCTGTTCCGCAGCGTCGAGGCGCAGGGCTTCGCCCAGCGCAGCACGGTGCTGGCGCAGGAGCGACGGCGCGACCCGGCGGTGGCCGCGCAGATGGGGCTGCGCGCGACGACGCCGTTCGTCTACCTCCACCGGCTGCGCAGCGCCGACGGCGAGCCGTTCGCGGTGGACGAGGTGTGGCTGGTCCACCGCGTCGCCGCACCACTGCTCGACGCGGACTTCGCCCACTCGGGTGTGTACGCCGAGTTGGAACAGCGCTGCGGCGTGCACGCCGGGTCGGGGTGGGAACGCATCCGGCCGGCCCTGCCGAGCCCGGACGAGCGCCGGTTGCTGCGGCTTCCCGCGCGCCAGGCGGTGTTCGTCGTGGAGCGCGCGACCACGGTGTCCGGCGCACCGCTGGAGTGGCGGCGCACGATCGTGCGCGGCGACCGCTACTCGTTCCTGTCCACCTGGGACGGCGTCGGGCAGCCGACCCAACCGCCGACGTTCGCCCCGGCCGCGCCGGGTTGAACCGGCCCGCGCCTGGTGCTGATCGTCCGGGTCACGCCGGGTTGGCCAGCGCGGCGGCGATCATCGGGTACGCCGGAAGGGTGGGGATCAGCGCCGCCTGGAAGGCGTGATACAGGTCGGCCTTGCCGGCCCAGATGCTGGTGCGCGGCTGGCAGGTCTCGTCCAGTTGGGCGAACCACGACCCGTGCTCCCAGTCGATGTGGTAGCGGGCGGCGTGATCCCACCAGGCGCGGTAGCTGTCGGCGTAGCGCGTCTCGCCGGTCGCGCCGTGCAACACCGCCGCCGCGCCGATCGCTTCGCAGACCACCCAGTGCAGGCGGTCGCGGACCACGGGCGTGCCGTCCCAGTCCACGGTGTAGACGAAGCCGGGGTGCCCGTCGGGCGCCCACCCGTCTGCGGCGGCCCGGTCGAACAGCCCGACCGCCCCGGCCGTCGCCCAGTCGGCCGCATCGGCGACGCCCGACGCGGCAAGGTGCACGAGCAGCCGGGCCCACTCGAACCCGTGCCCGACGGTCGACCCGTATGGCTTGAACTGGTGGTTCGGCTGGTCGCGGTTGTACGCCAGGACGGGCCGCCACGCGGTGTCGTAGTGCTCGGGGATCCGCCACTCGTTGGCCGACGCCTGGGTGACGACGAACCGGCACACACGGCGGGCCCG
>CAZMHG010000021.1:0-14524 GCA_964565975.1 uncultured Ilumatobacteraceae bacterium
CGATCGAGTCGTAGTGCAGGCGGGAACCGGCGACGGAGATGTAGTCGTCCGGCTAGCTGGGAAAGACGCGAGGGAACGGGCGATCCTCGGGACCCCACAGCCAGCCGTCCAGGCCGTTGAGCGCGGTGAACAGGCCGAGGGCGACGATCAGCACGGCGGTCTCGTTGCGTCGGCGGATCGGCCGGATCAGGGTTCGCTCGGCGATCACGCCGATCACGAAGCCGAGCACGACCGCTGCCAGGAAGGCGAGCAGCGTCGGCCAGCCCTTGGTGCGCAGCCACCAGCCGACGAAGCAGGTGAACAGGGCGAACTCGCCCTGGGCGAAGTTGATCGTGGTCGAGCTGCGGAACACGACGACGAGCGCAAGAGCGATCAGCGTGTACACCGATCCGGCGGTGACGCCGGAGAACAGTCGGTCGAAGAACAGTTCCATGTCGTCCCCTAGTACCCGAGATATGCCTTGCGGATCGCGTCGCTGTCGCGGAACCTCTCGACCGGTCCGCTGTCGACGACCTCGCCGACTTCGAGCAGGTACACCTGCGCGGCGATCTCCAGGGCCAGGTCGGCGTTCTGCTCGACGAGCAGCAGCGAGACCCCGTCGTCACGGTTGAGGTCGCGCAGCACGTCGAACAGCTGGCGCACCACCAGCGGCGCCAGCCCGAGGCTGATCTCGTCGCACATCAGCACCTTCGGCCGGGCCATCATCGCCCGGGCGACCGCGAGCATTTGCTGCTCGCCGCCGGACATCGTGCCGGCGGTCTGGTTCAACCTGGCAGCGATCGGCGGGAACACCGCGCACCAGCGGTCGATGTCGGCGCGGATGCCGTCGGCGTCGGTGCGCGTGACGGCCCCGACGCGCAGGTTGTCGCGCACGGACATCGTCGTCAGCGTGCCGCGCCCCTGGGGGACCAGGCCCACGCCGCGGCGCAGCATCTCGTCGGGGCGCGACCGGCCGATCGTCTGGCCGTCGACCAGCAGCTCGCCGGAGTGCGGGATCAAGTTGGCGATGGCCCGCATCAGCGTGGTCTTGCCGGCGCCGTTGGCACCGAGGACGACGACCACCTCGCCCGGCATCACCCGCAGGTCGACGTTGTGCAGCACGTTGGCGCCGCCGTAGCCCGCGGTGAGGCGGCGGGCCTCGACCGCCGGCTGGGCATCGGGCGCGAGGGCTGGCGCGTTCACGCCGACCGTCCCAGGTATGCAGCGATCACCTCGGGTGACTGCTGCACCTCACGTGGGGTGCCGTCGGCGATCTTGCGGCCGGCGTCCATCGCCACGACGTGATCGGAGATGCCCATCACCAGGCCCATGTGGTGCTCGACGAGCAGCGCGCTGAACCCGAACTCGGCACGCAGACCGACGATCAGCTGGCCGAGGTCGTGCACCTCGGAGTGGGTCAGGCCACCGGCAGGCTCGTCGAGCAACAGCAGGCGCGGGCGGCTGATCAGCGCGCGGCCCAGTTCGACCCGCTTCAGCGTGCCGAACGGCAGGCCCTGGGCGCGGTGGTGGGCGACGTCCAGCAGATCGAGCCGCGCGAGTAGGTCCCACGCCTCGCGCTCGAGCGCACGCTGCGCAGAGCGGGTGCCCGGAGTGGACAGCGCCGCCGGCACGAGGTGCGGCGTGTGCCGCGAGTGCGACCCGAGCATGGTGTTCTGGAACACGGTCATCGACGGGAACAACGCCAGGTTCTGGAACGTCCGGGCGACGCCGTTTCGCACCACCTGGTCGCGGCGCAGCGCGAGCAGGTTGGCGCCGTCGAACCGGATCGACCCGGCGCTGGGCCGGTAGACGCGGGTGACGCAGTTGAACAGCGAGGTCTTGCCCGCGCCGTTGGGCCCGATCAGCCCGCAGACCTCGTTGTCGACGACCCTCAAGCTGATCCCCGACAGCGCGCTGACCCCGCCGAAGCGCAGGCTGACGTCGTCGATTTCGAGCATGCTCCCCCTCAGGATGTTCGCGTCTCCGGCCGTCATCATCGGCCGAGAGCGTCACCGGTTGATCGATCCGATACTACTACTCTTACTGTACTAATTGCGACCCGTGGCGCTGCCGAAGCTGGCTCGGCCGACCTTGCGCGGGGGTCGCGGGACCAGCCCGCTGGTGCGTGCCGCGTACACCTGGTAGGCCTCGCCACGCGTCTTGGCCATCCGCCGGTCGAGCATCCGCTTGCCGGTCTTCTGGATCAGCATGTAGGTCATCAGCACGGGCGCGAACACCGTCGCCGCACCGACCCAACTGCCGCAGGCGATCAGCCACAGCGAGAACATCACGCACAGGTCGCCGAAGTAGTTGGGATGGCGCGTCCACGACCACAACCCGCGGTCCATGATCTTGCCGGCGTTCGCCGGATCGGCCTTGAACCGGGCCAGTTGGGCGTCGCCCACCGCCTCGAAGAACAGACCAAGCGCAGCGAGCGCGACACCCAGCCACGTGATCCAGTCGACCGGTGCGGTGACGAACATCGCCACGCTGATGGGGATCGCGACGACCCACAGCACCGACCCCTGGGCAACAAAGATCGTCCGGATCACGAACGGCACCAGCGGTCCGGTGCGCCGCCGGAGCAGCGCGGTGTACCGCGGGTCCTCCGGTTTGCCGTGGTTGCGCCAGTGGATGTAGCCGGCGAGGCGGAGGCCCCAGACCAGCGGGACGAGGAGGGCGACGAGACGTCGTGCGTCGTCGCCGTGGCCGCGCGAGATCAGGTACGAGGAGATCGCGATGACCACGAAGCCGAGGCCCCAGAAGGTGTCGACCACGGACCAGTTGGAGGTGCGGATGGAGATCAGCATCACCAACGCCATCAGCACGACCACGGCAAGCGCGGCCACTGCGAGCGCAACGAACAACGAGCCCCACGACATGCATCCTCCCAACGTCTCGCACCGGTTGACGCCGGTCGGGCGACCGGCTGGACATCCAATACTACACTAACAGAAGTTGAGTTTTTGCCGATCGCGGGGATCAGCCGGCCGCCGCGCGCGCCGGATCGAAGCGGATCTCCTGGCGAGTCAGCCGCTCGCCACATGCGTTGCACACCAGCACAGGGTGGAAATCCGCACCGCAGGTGGTGTGCTCGATGACGATCGGCGCTGGCCCGTCGCCGACGACCCACTCGTTGGTCCACGACACGATCGAGGCGAGCGCAGGGAAGAAGTCGAAGCCTTTCGGCGTGAGCCGGTACTCCATCCGGCGAGCGCCGTCGCTGATCGGCACCCGGTCGAGCAGCTGCTGCTCGACGAACACGTCAAGGCGGTCGGCGAGCGTCAGCGGCGGGATGGTCGCCAGGTGCTGCTGGAAGTCGGTGAAGCGATGGCGGCCGAGGAAGGCCGAGGCGAGCAGCGACATGCTCCAGCGGTCGCCGAGCAGATCCGAAGGTGTCACGGCAGCCTGTTGCTCGGCGTCGCGCGTGCGCACCGCGCGCCGGTAGCGGTGGGTCGGGTTGCTGCGCTCGAACGAGTCGTCGCTGACCCGCGCCGACGTCTCCTGCGGCGTGACGCCCACGGCGCCACAGTTGGCGCAGCCGAGTAGCGGGTTGCACGGCTTGCCGCACAGGTCGTGGCGCAGCACCCGCCGACCGCCGGCGCTGTCGCGCACCCAGCGACGCTCCCACGCCCACAGCGCGACGAACACCCGCCACAGGTCGCGCCCCCGCGCGGTCAGCCGGTACTCGTGGCGCGGCGGCGCGCTGCTGTACGGCACCATCTGGAGGATCTCGTCGTCGACCAGGGCGCGCAAGCGGCCCGACAGCACGGGATCGGAGATGTCCAGGCGGCGCTGCCAGTCGCCGAAGCGGCGAGCCCCTTGGAACGCTTCTTGGATGATGTTCAGGTTGCGATGGTCGCCGAGGGTGAGCAGCGTGCGGCCGAGCGCGTTGGGTGCCGTCGTCGCCGGCCGGTCGCGGGCGGCCGGCCGGCGGGGAGCGCTGCTGGTTGCGACCACGCCGCAACACTAACGATTCGGCGGCCCGCCGACCGTGATCAGCGGCGAGGTGTCATGCTATGGTTACTGTAGTAACGAGACCTAGGGGGTCGTATGGACGTTCATGTCGTCGCCAAGTACGCCAGCAATCTTCGGCCGGATGACGATCACCCGTACCGCACCGGACCGTGGCAGCCGCTCCATGTCGAGTACGACGCCACCGACCTCGATGTCGTCGGCACGATCCCCGAGGACATCGACGGCGTCTACCTGCGCAACACGGAGAACCCGCTGCACGACTCGATCGGCCGCTACCACCCGTTCGACGGTGACGGCATGATCCACATGCTCAGCTTCCGCAACGGCGAGGCCGAGTACCGCAATCGCTACACGCGCACGGTCGGCTTCGAAGCAGAGATGGAAGCCGGTCGCCCGCTGTGGGCCGGGATCATGGAGCGGCCGGAGCGTTCCGAGCGCGATGGGTGGGGCGCACGGACCCGCCTGAAGGACGCCTCCAGCACGGACATCGTCGTGCACGGCGGGTTGGCCGTGTCCACGCACTACCAGTGCGGCGACGCCTACGTGCTCGATCCGCGGACGCTCCAGCCGATGGGCCGCGAGACATGGGGCGGCAAGTTCCCCAGCGACTGGGGCATCTCCGCCCACCCGAAGATCGACCTGCGCACCGGCGAGATGATGTTCTTCAACTACTCCAAGCGGGCGCCGTACATGAACTACGGGGTGGTCAACGCCGACCGCCAGGTCACCACGTACTTCCCCGTGGAACTGCCCGGGCCGCGCCTGCCGCACGACATCGCCTTCACCGACAACTACACGATCCTCAACGACTGCCCGACGTTCTGGGACCCCGACGGCCTGGAGCGCGGCGTGCACGCGGTGCGCTTCTTCCCGGACCTGCCCACCCGGTTCGCGATCGTGCCGCGGCACGGTTCGCCCGACCAGATCCAGTGGTTCGAGGCCGACCCCACCTTCGTGCTGCACTGGATCAACGCGTTCGAAGACGGCGACGAGATCGTCCTCGACGGCTTCTTCCAGAGCCATCCGGTCCCCGAACGCCGGCCGACCGACACCCCGTTCGAGCTGACGTACCGCTTCATCGACAACTTCCGCATCGAGCCACGCCCGTACCGCTGGCGGTTCAACCTGCGCACCGGGCACACCACCGAAGGGTTCCTCGACGACGGGATCATGGAGTTCGGGATGATCAACCCGCTGTACGCGGCGCGCCCGTACCGCTACTGCTACAACGCCACCAGCGAGCCCGGCTGGTTCCGGTTCAACGGCATCGTCAAGCTCGACATCGAGACCGGCGCCAAACAGGAGTTCAGCTGCCCGCCCGGCGTGTACGTCAGCGAGGCGCCGTTCATCCCGCGCAAGGGTGGCACCGCCGAGGACGACGGCTACCTGGTCACGTTCGTCGTCAACACACCGGCCGACCGCGGCGAGTGCTGGCTGTTCGACGCGCAGGACATCGGTACCGGGCCGATCTGCCGGATGCTCCTCCCCGACCGCATCAGCCACGGCACGCACGCCTGCTGGGCCGAGGCCTCCGAGCTGGCCGGCGCCTGACGCCGCGTCACGTCAGGCCGCCCGACGCACGAGTGGCCTGACGGCTGCCGGGCGGCGTGCGACGCCCTTCGCCCGGCGCCGCACGAGCTCAGGCGAAGGCGCGGGAGTCCATGTACTCGTCGATGCGCGCCAACCTGCCGTCGGCGGCGAGGGTGCACACCATGCACGCCGGCACGGTGAGGCCGCGGTCGGCGTAACCGATCGTCTGCTGCACGGTGACCGCGCCGGGCGCGTCGTACCGGCGGCGATCGGTGTAGTGCAGTGCGCCGTAGGTCTCCACGACGCGCTGCAGGAACCGCACGACGCCGTCGAGGTCGCGGCTCCGGTCGGTGAGGTTCTGCCACACGGCGAAGTCGGGGGCGCACAGCGGTGCGAGCGCACCCCAATCCTGGCGTTCGACCGCGTCGAAGAACTGGCTGACCGGATCGTTCATCTCGTCTCCTGTGAGTTGTCGTTCGTGCGCCGCCGCGGTGGGGTCACGTCGTGGCCGAGGCCAACGCATGCAGCGTGCGGCTGGCGTCGTCGTCGCCGGCTGTCGCCGGAACGATGCACACCTCGTCGACGCCGGCCGCGTGGTACTGGCCGATCCGCTCGGCGATGTGCTGCGGTGTCCCGATCAGGCCGACGGCATCGACCATCGCCGGGGTGATCCTGGCCAGCAGTTCCTTCGGATGCGGCCGGGTCCGGGCGAAGTCGACCACGTCGCCGAACCCGGCCTCGGCGAACATCTCGCCGTAACCCGGCGCGGCCAGGTAGCCGACCTTGCCCCTGGCGATCTGCGCGATCGTCTCGGGCAGCGGTGCAACGGCGGTGGCCAGCCAGATCGCCGTGCGCGGCGTCGGCCGGCCGGCAGCCGCCGCGAGGTCGGCGACCTCGCGACACAGGCGCCCGGCGGCGACGGGGGTGAGCATGTTCAACAGCAGCCGATCGCCAACCTCGGCGGCGGTCTGCAGGGCGCGTCCGCCGAACGCGGCGATCGTCAGCGGGCCGGTCACCGCGGGGAGACGCAGGTGGTAGCCGCGAGTGTGGACCATCTCGCCGCGGGCGTCGACCTTGTCCCCCGCCAGCAGGCCGCGCGTCGCTTCGGCATGCTCGCGAAGCGTCTGCGCCGGGCGCGCTCGGCTCCTGCCATGCCACTCGCCGACGACGACATCGCTGGACGTGCCCAACGCGACGCTGACCACCCGGCCGGTGAGGTCGGCGACCGAGGCCGCGCCCATGGCCACGGTCATCGGCGTGCGCACGGCAACGGCGAACGGGCCGAGCGCGAGGGCGATGCGCGAGGTCTGCAAGCCGATCGCCGTCCCGAGGGCGAAGGCGTCGAACGTGGCCATCTCGCCGATCCACAGCTCGCGGTACCCCAGCTCGTCGGCCAGCTTGGCGACGCGGAGGTTCTCCGCTGCGGGGCGGTCCTGCCACAGCGGTGTGACGACGGACAGGCGTGTCATCCGCCGACCAGCTCGATCAGCACCGCGACGCCGAGCCCGGCCGCTCCGCTCACGGACACCACCCCACGGCGGGCGCCGCGGCGCTCGAGCTCGTCGACCAGTCCCATCGTCAGGATCGCCCCGGTGGCACCGAACGAGTGCCCCATCGCGATCGTGCCGCCGTTGGGGTTGAAGCGGTCGTCGCCCACGCCGAGGTCGCGCTGGAACCGCACGCACAGCGCGGCGAACGCCTCGGCGAACTCGAACACGTCGACGTCGTCAGGGCGCAGCTGCATGCGGGCGAGCACCTGCTCGGTGGCGAGCTGACCTGCGGTCAGCATGGTCACTGGGTCGACGCAGGCCTGCTGGCTGGCCACGACACGCGCCCGCGGGCGCAAGCCGTGCCGGGCGGCAGCTGCCGGCGAGGCGAGGACCATCAGCGCTGCCGCATCGGCCAGCGACGGTGACGTCCCGCGGGTGTGCAGGTGACGGACCTCGCCCAGGCCCGGCAGCCGCCGGCGAGCGAGCTCGTCCTGGCCGTCGGCACCGATCTGGGCGAACAGCGGTGGCTGCTCGGCCAGTTGCTCGAAGGTGGTGCCGGCACGCACGTGCTCGTCGAAGGCCAGACCGACGGCACCGTCGCGGACCAGCGGGACGACCGACGCGCTCATCCGCCCGGCAGCCCAGGCCTGCGCCGCTTTTGCCTGTGTCTGCACGCCGAAGCGGTCCAACTCCTCGCGCTCGAACCCTTCGATCGTGGCGACGATGTCGGCGGCGATTCCCATCTCGACGGAGCCGATCGCGTCCTTCGTCGCCGGGTCGCAGAACAACGGGCCGTTGTCGGAGTACATCGGTACGTGCGAGATCGACTCGACACCCCCGGCCAGCACGACGCCTGCGTCGCCGGCCTTGATCCGTGCCGCGGCGAGGCCGACGGCTTCGACACCCGACGCGCAGAACCGGTTGACCGTGAGCCCTGGGACGTTCGTACCCCAGCCGCCCAGCAGGGCCGATGTCTTGGCGATGTTCGCGCCTTGCTGGTCGTTCTGCGATGCGCAACCGAGGATGACGTCGTCGACCGCGTCGGGCGCCAGCCCGCTGCGGCCGCGGATCGATTCGTGCAGATGCACCATCAGCTCGATCGGCGTGTACCCGTACAGCCCGCCCTTCGGCGAAGCCTTGGCTCGCGGTGTGCGGACCGTGTCGCAGATCAGCGCCTCGGTCATTCGCCGGCGACTCCGACCACGAAGCTGACCGACGTCGTGGCCGAGCCACCGACGTTGAGCGTGGCGAAGCGTGTCGCACCGTCGACCTGGTAGTCGCCCGCCTGCCCGGTGACCTGCTTGGCCGAATCGAGCAACATCCGCACGCCGGTGGCCCCGACGGGATGCCCGAGGCCGATCAGCCCGCCACTCGGGTTGACGGGCAGGCGGCCGTCGGCGCCGATCGTGCCGTCCTCGACCGCCTTCCAGCTCTCGCCCGGCCGCGTCAGGCCGAAGTGGTCGATGGCCATGTACTCGGTCATCGAGAAGCAGTCGTGCGTCTCGATGCCGTCCAACTGGTCCGGGCCGGAGATGCCGGCACGGCGGTAGGCGTCGGTGATCGTCGCGCGCACCTCGGGCAGGACGTACTCGCCGCCCTCGCTGCGGCGGACCTTGCTGTCGAACGAGAGACCGGCGGTGTGATGGCCCCAGCCCTCGATCACCGCCAGCCGGCGACCGTTCCCGCGGCGCCGCTCGGCGAAGCGTGCCGAACACAGCACGACGCCGGCGCCGCCGTCGCTGACCTGGCCGCAGTCCTGGCGCCGCACACGCCCCTCGATCACCGGGTTGGCGGTGTCGTCCTGGGCGAAGCTGCGGTCGTCGAACTTCCATGCCCTGGTCTGCGCGTTCGGGTTGCGCTTGCCGTTGTCCAGGTTGGTCTTGGCGATGCCGATCAGGTGCTCGTACTCGATGCCGTAGCGCTCGTCGTACACATCGATCAGCCGATCGAACATGAACGGCCACATGTACGTGGCCTGCTGGCCTTCGTGGCCGATCCACGCCGCCGCACCGAGGTGCCTGGCGGCGAGGTCGCCGGGCACGTTGCGCTGCTGCTCTGCGCCGACGACCAGGATCGCGTCGTACCGGCCGGCTTCGATCTCGGCCATCGCCGCCAGGACGGCGATGCTGCCCGAGGCGCACGCTGCTTCGTGGCGGGCCGCGGGCAGGCCCCACAGCTCGCTGCGCACGGTGGCCGGCATCGCGCCCAGCTGGCCCTGACCGGTGAACAGCTGGCCGAACGCATTGCCGACGTGGATCGCTTCGATCTCGTCGGCGCCCACGTCCGCGGCGGGCACCGGGCCGTGCCCCCCCGCGGCGGAACAGTGGGGGATATCCATGCCCACGCCGGCGGAGTTCAGCGCGCAGACCGTCTGCCAGCCACCCAGCACGAACACATCAGCACTCATCGGTACTACTCTAGCAACAGTTACTCCGACCGTCGCCCGAAGCGTCGCCCGGAGCGTTGGCAGCATCGGCACGAGCACAGTTGGGAACGACGAGGCATGAAGGCATTTCCTGACGAGGTCGCCGCACGGTTCCTGGCCGACGGCTGGTGGGATGGGTCCACCTGGTCCTCGCGCCTGCAGGACTGCATCGACCGGTACGCCGAGCGCGAGGCGCTGGTCGACGCACCGAACCGTGCCGCGTTGACCGACGGGGTGCCGCGCCGGTTGACGTGGGCCGAGGTCGACGAGCAGACCGACGCCATCGCCCACGTGCTGATGTCCCACGGGGTGAGCGCCGGCGACGTGGTCGCCGTCCAGCTGCCGAACATCGTCGAGCTGGCGCTGGTGTACGCCGCGTGCGCCCGGCTGCGCGCGGTGATCTGCCCGTTCCCCGTGCAGTACCGCGAGCACGAGCTGGTCGAGATGTGCTCGCGCGCCGGCGTCAGCGCGTTCGTCACGGCGAGCAGGATCCTCGGCCGGGCCAACGCGTCGGCGATCGCCGCGATCTGCCGCGAGATCCCCACCCTGCACCGCGTCTTCACCTTCGGCGACTCCGTTCCAGATGGGGTCGTCGCCCTCGACGTGCCGGTGGATCGGCGCGCCGCCCGGACCGGCGTGGCGGCACACATGGCTGCCCATCCGGACGACCCCAACGAGGTGATCACCATCTGCTGGACCTCGGGCACCGAGAGCACGCCCAAGGGTGTCCCGCGCTCGCACGGCGGATGGGCGGCCGTGCTGTGGACCACGATCGAGCCCGCCCAGCTGAGCGTCGACGACGTGCTGCTGTGCACGTTCCCGATGGTCAACGCCGGCGGCGTCGGCGGGATGTTCGGCCCGTGGCTCACCGTGGGCTCCAAGCTGGTCCTTCATCATCCGTTCGACCTGCAGCTGTTCCTCGCACAGATCGAGCAGGAGCGCATCACCTACACCGTCTCGCCGCCCGCGGTGCTCACCCAGTTGCTCGTCGCCGAGGACCTGCTTGCCGCGCACGACCTGTCGTCGCTGCGCGCCGTGGGCAGCGGGTCGGCGCCGTTGACACCGTTCCTGATCGAGGGGTGGGAGTCACGCGGCGTCGAGGTGATCAACTTCTTCGGCTCGAACGAGGGACTGACGCTGGTGGGCGACCGCTCGCTGATCCCCGACCCGGCCGAACGCTCGGTGTACTTCCCCAACTTCGGCGCGCCCGGCTTCGACTGGCGGGTGCGCACCGCGCCGTTGACCCGGGTCAAGCTGGTCGACCTCGACAGCGGCGAGACGATCACCCAGTCGAACCGGCCCGGCGAGCTGCGCCTCAGCGGGCCGTCGGTGTTCGGCGGGTACCTCGGCGGGGCGGGCGCGCCGTTCGACGACGAGGGCTACTACCGCAGTGGCGACGTGTTCGAGTACCCAGACCCCGAGCAGCGGTACCTGCGCTACGTCGATCGCGCCAAGGACCTGATCATCCGCGGTGGCCAGAACATCTCGCCGGCCGAGATCGAGGCGCTCGTCCAGTCGCACCCGGGCGTGGCCGAGGTGGCCGCGGTCGGTGCGCCCGACGAGGTCCTCGGCGAGCGGGTCGCCGTGTTCGTCGTGCCACGGACCGGTGCCTCACCGACCTTGCCCGACCTGATCGAGCACCTGCGCGGCCAGCGCGTTGCCACGTTCAAGCTGCCCGAGCGGTTGGAGATCGTCGACAGCCTGCCGCGCAGCGCGATCGGCAAGGTCCTCAAGCGCGAGCTTCGCGAACAGTTGCTACATTAAATACAGTCTTGATGAGGGCGATCGACCCGATCGCCGACGAGGAGAGCCGATGAGCGACGATGTGGTGCTGTACGAGCTGCAGGATGGTGTGGCAACGCTGACGTTGAACCGCCCGGACCGGCGCAACGCGTGGACGATCGCGATGCACAAGCGGTACTGGGGCCTGCTCGAGCAGTGCGACGACGACCCCGAGGTGCGCGTCGTCGTCGTCACCGGCGCGGGGAGCTCGTTCTGCCCCGGCGCCGACACCGACTCGTTGCAGGGGTACACCGCATCGGGCGAGTTCGACCCGCTGGCGGCGACGATCACCCAGCCCGACTGGTACCCGATGACGCTGCGCAAGCCGGTCATCGCGGCGATCAACGGGGCCTGCGCCGGCTTCGGGCTGGCCGTGGCGATGATGACCGACGTGCGCATCGCCGTCTCCGGCGCGCGGATGACGACGGCGTTCGCCCGGCGCGGCCTGCCAGCGCTGCACGGCGTCGCCTGGCTGCTGCCGCGCCTGGTCGGCGTCAGCCGGGCGACCGAGCTGATCCTGTCCGGGCGGACGTTCACCAGCGACGAGGCCGCGTCGATCGGTCTCGTCAACCAGCTCGTCGAACCGGGCACCGCGCTCGACGCGGCACGGGCGTACGCCGCCGACCTGGTCGCCAACTGCTCGCCGACGTCGTGGATGAACATCAAGCAGCAGCTGCTGCTCGCCGGTGGGCAGACCTTCCCCGAGGCCGTCGAGGAAGCTGCCGGACGTGAGCTGCCGGCGTTGAGCAGCCGTGACTTCTACGAGGGCGTGTTCAGCTTCGTCGAGCGCCGCCCGGCACGCTTCGCCCCGCTCGGCGAAGGTCACCTCCCGCGCGACGACCAGTAGCCGCACGGCTGCCCGAGTGACGTTGAAAGCGCGCCGTCAGCGGCGCGCCGAGCGACGTTGGTAGCGCGCCGTCAGCGGCGCGCTATGCGCCGGACGCCGGGCCCGGTGGCATACAGCCGCTCCACGTCCGCCTGGCGCCGGCGCAGCGTGAGCGACTGGTTGATCGAGCCCTTCTCGGACACCTCGCCGAGGTCCGCGACGGGCGGTTCGACGAGCACCGCGAAGCGCGCCACGCGCGCCGCCGAGCCGTGCTCGCCGCCGGCCAGCGCGCCGAGCCGGTCGCCGATCCAATCGAGCACCCGGTCGTCGACCGCCAAGTCGGACATCGGCCCCTCGGCACCCAGCGTGGCCTTCGTGCCGACGGGGTTGAGCCACAGCAGCACGCCGACCTCGTCGCGCATCTCGCCGCACACGACGACTTCGGCGACCACCGGCGAGGTCGCGGCGAGCACCTCGTTGTGCAACCGCCCGCCGGGGACGAAGGTGCCGGTGCTCAGCTTGAACTCCTCGGCGGTCCGGCCGGCGAAGGCGAAGCCCTGCGACGGATCGCCGCGATCGATGAACGACACGGTGTCCCCGCTGCGGTAGAAGCCCTCGTCGTCGAACGACGTCGCCGTCGCCTCGGGGTTGTCGAGGTAACCGGGCATCACCGTGTCGCTGCGGAAGCGCACTTCGTAACGCTCGGCGTCGACCGGGACCAACTTCAGCTCGACACCGGGAAGTGGCAGGCCGACGCCGACCTTGCGCGTCGGCCAGGTCACGCTCATCACGCCGGCCGTGGTCTCCGTCGACCCGTACCCGGTGGTGAACATGATCTTCTCGCCGATCGTCTCCTCGGCCATCCGCTGGAAGCGGTCGTAGACCGGTTGGGCGAGCCCGGCCCCGCCGTACAGGCACAGCTGGAGGTGCTCGTAGAAGGCGCGGCGCAGATCGCGGTCGGCCTCCAGCGCGTCGCACAGCATGCCGAAGGCGAACGGGACGTTGGCGAAGAACAGCGGCTGGACCTCGGCGATGTTGGCCAGCGTCCGGGGGAACAGGTCGGGCGTCGGCCGGCCCTCGTCGAGGTAGAACGTCCCGCCGTTGACCAGCGCGCCGATGACGACGCTGATCCCCGAGACGTGGCTCCACGGCATCCAGTCGAGGGTGCGCACGCCCCAGCCGGACGCCTCGCCGATCGTCTGGCTGGCCGACGCGGCGAGCGTGCACCACATCTTGTGCGTCTGGATCACGATCTTCGGCAGGCCGGTCGAGCCGGAGGTGAGCATGTAGCGCAGGTGGGTGTCCGGCGCCAGCGCGGCGATGTCGCCGTCCGGGTCGGCGGTGGTGGGGTGCGTGCGCACGTCGTCCCACGATGTCGCGCCCGGCCAGTTCTCCGGGTCGCGGCAGATCACCGTGACGCCGTCGCCGAGGACCTCGCGCAGCACCACGGCGATCGGCCCGACCTGCTCGGCGAACACCACCGTCGGCATGAGCAGCCCGACGACGTGACGCAGGCGTGCATGCTCGGAGCCGGCGCCGGCCGTGTACTGCGGGCTGACGGGGCAGACAGGAACCCCGGCGGCGGCCGCGCCGAGGACCAACTCGGCGTGCGCCGTTGAGTTTCCGGTGACGATCAGGACGCGATCGTCGGACCGGCCGCGCTCGGCGAACCAACCGGCGACGCGGTCGGCGGTCTGCTTCGCCGCGGCGTAGGAGACGCGCTGCCAGTCGCCGTCGGCGCCACGCTCGGCGATGAACGTCTTGTCCCCCAGCGCCGCCGCCTGGTCGGCCAGCATCGCCGCCATCGTGCGGTGGATCCGGCGGGTCAGCGGG
This sequence comes from uncultured Ilumatobacteraceae bacterium, assembly GCA_964565975.1. Lineage (GTDB taxonomy): Bacteria > Actinomycetota > Acidimicrobiia > Acidimicrobiales > Ilumatobacteraceae > JAKOUY01. Next base: position 13,844 of record CAZMHG010000021.1, read on the forward strand.
CCGGTCGCGACCACGAGCGAGCCGTCGGCGCGCGCGTCGATGTTCAGCTCCGTGTGGGGGAACAGGTGTGTCGCGCGGAACTCCTGGGCCACGTCGGCCATGGTCAGACCAGCTGGAAGGTGACGCCGTCGAGGTCCGGAACCGAGGCGCCGCCCGACGTGCGCAGCACCACCGTCCACCGCTCGGACTGCTCGCCGGGCACGAAGCGCACCCACGCCCCGCTCAGGTCGATCACGGTGTCGCCGGCCTTGCCGATGCCCAGCGCATACGCCCAACGGTCGGTCATCGCCTCCGGGTCGGCGACGGGCACCTCGACGCCGACGACGTCGCTGACCGTCGCGCTCGGCGAGACGCCGGTGCTGTGCTCGTCCCAGAACCACACGTCGGGATCCTCGATGCCGTCGACCTCGAGGATCGTGCCGAAGTCGCGCGGGTGGAGCTGGAGGACGGTCTTGCCGAACGCGACGGTGTCGATGCCGATCCGCAGGCCGCGGTCGACGCAGCGCCGGCGCACCGCGTCCGGGTCGGGGTGTTGCACCGACAGGACGTAGCCGCCGCGCCTGCCGATCTTGGCGAGCCATTTGCTCATCGGTCCGGTCGGGTCGATCGTCCCGACCACCTCGAGATAGCGCTCGGCGGAGATCTGGAAGGTTGCGTCGGTCAGGCCGAGTGTGCCGACCT
>CAZMHG010000022.1:0-14500 GCA_964565975.1 uncultured Ilumatobacteraceae bacterium
TGAGCGGGCAGTGCTCGGTCAGCTCGACCTTGTCGGGCAGGTCGTCGATGATCGATCGATCGGTCTTGAGCCGCCGCAGCACGAACGGGCCGGTCAGCCGCTGCAACCGGGCCGCGGCGTCGTCGTCGCCGTGGCGTTCGATCGGGATCGCGAACCGCTCCTTGAACGAGCGCATCGAACCGAGCAAGCCGGGGTTCACCGCCTGCATCACCGCCCACAGATCGCTCAGGCGGTTCTCCACAGGGGTCCCCGTCATCGCGATCCGCCGGGCAGCCCGGACCCGTTGTACGGCCTTTGCCTGTGCGGTGTGCGGGTTCTTCACCTGCTGCGCCTCGTCGAGCACCAACCGACCCCACGTACGGCTTTCGACGAGGGCGACGTCGCGGGCCAGCAACCCGTACGAGGTCAGCACGACGTCGTGCTTCGCACAGCGCTTGGCGAACGCCTTCGACGTGCGCGCACGCCCTGCGCCATGGTGCGTCAGCACCCTGAGCTCGGGCGCGAAGCGGGCAAGCTCACGTTCCCAGTTCCCGATCACCGACGTCGGGCAGACGACCACCGTCGGCCCGTCGGTTCGGTCGGCCAGGACGGTGCCGATCAGTTGGGCCGTCTTCCCAAGTCCCATGTCGTCGGCGAGGCACGCGCCCAGCCCGAGGCGTCCGAGGAACTGCAGCCAGCCGACGCCGCGTGCCTGGTATGGGCGCAGCACACCGACGAACCCCTCCGGCGCGTCGACCGCGTCCACCCGTTGGCCGAGCCCTCCGCTGATCAGCTCGCCGAGCCGGCCGGTCGCCGTGGCGCCCACCACACGGGCACCGCCTGGGGCGACGATCGACGGGAGCCCGAGGCCGGTCCGGACGACGTCGCCGACCGTCGCCGCTCCGTTGCCGCCGGCAGCCGCGAGCAGCGCGCTCACCTCGGCGGCATCGACGTGCACCCATTGACCGCGCACCCGAACGAGCGACAGCTTCGCCGCGGCTGCCCGCTCCAACGCCGAAAGGTCGGCCTTCGTCAGCCGCTCGTCACCGAGCGCAGCCTCCCACGTGAACTGCACGATGTCGTCGAAGCCGAAGCCGGCCGCGGTGACTGCACCGGTGTCACCGGTCGCCTTGGCACGCACACCAAGCCGCTTGCGGTTCGACCACCACGACGGCACGAGAACGGTGATCCCCACCGCGGCCAGGAGCGGGAGCCGTTCCATCAGCACGGTGACGATCACCTCGTCGCCGAGGGCCGCCGTCCCGGGCTGGGGCCCGTCGATCAGTGGTGCGAGCTCCGGCGCGACGCGAACGGCCCGACCGAGCGTCGCCAGGATCGCCTCGCGTGCGTCGGCCGCGAACGGTGAGGCAGCACCGAGCGCGTCGCCCAAGGGCAGCACCAGGCTCGATTCGTCGACGTCGGCGACGAGCACCTCGATCGACCACCGCGCGTCAGGCGCCTCGGGCTCGACGACGCGGAGTTGCACGGCAACGGTGCCGATGCCGACCAACGCGCCGCTAGCGCCGCCGCCTTGACGGCGTCGGTCGACGCAGGAAGCCACGGGTCGCGCGCCGTGAGCGACCGGAGCCAGAGCTCGGGCAGCGCTCGGCGGCCACCGAGGCGCCCGACCAGATCGACCTCCAGGGCCGACAACCGATGGCGGACCTGCTCGTCGACAACGGCTGCAAGCGATGCCGCGGCACGTCGATGCGCGTCGACGTCGTTGGCCGCCCCCACCAACGTCGCCAACATCGCCCGGTCACCCGCCACCGCCAACGGCCACCACCACGACCGCACTCGACCGTCCTCGTCGACCGAGAGGCCCGGCACCACCCGACCCGCCGAGACGAATCGTGCGGCGACGTCGCTCAGCAGATCGGCGTCGATGCCGGGGAGACCGGCGTCGACGCCGGAGCCACCTCCCTGGGTGACGTCGGTCTGAACAGCAGCCATGGCAGCAGTCTGCCGTGCCGGCGGCAGGCCACCCTCGTTGCAGCCGTGATCTCGAACCACCGTCCGCGCCGCGTGCCCTGCGCGATCAGCGGAAGTGCGGAAGGCGTGCGCGAAGGTGCCGATCAGCGTCCAGCGCCGCGGAGCGTGGCGACGAGCGCGGAGCTGTCGTCGGGTGCGGCGTCGCCGCGCCAGACGACGTGTTGGTCGTAGCGCACCAGCAGCAGCGCGGTGGTGAAAGCCGGATCGGACGGCCGCTCCGCGTCGAGAACCGCCAGCGGCAGGCCGTCACGTTCGGCGGCAGCCGTGAGTGCGTCGATGTCGACGGTCGGGTCGAACCGGAGGAGCGTGTAGTCGCCGCCGAGCAGGTCGAGGACGGGGGTTCCGCCGACGTCGAACGCGGGCATGCGGCACCCGGGCACGGTCGACGGTGTGATCGAGCCCATCGTGTAGTCGGCCGGGATCGAGCCGTCGCTGACGATGATCGGTGACCGCTCGTAGAAGTAGCCGAAGTTCAGTCCTTCCGGGGCGAACTGTGGGACGTTCACGTCGTACAGCACGGTGCCGAACATGGCGCGCAGCTGCTCGCCTTCGTCGGTCAGCTCGGACAGCACCTCTGGCACGGTGTTACCGCCGATCGCTTCGACGTTCTCGAGCACCTTGGCCATCGCGTGGCGCGAGACCTGCTCGGTGATCGGGAGCCGCTCGGCCTCGTAGGCGTCGAGGATCGCCGAGTCGGCCCACCCGTCGATGACCGAGGCGAGCAGCCAGGCGAGATGGACGCCGTCGGCGATGCCGGCGTTCATGCCGTATCCCGCGAACGGCACCCACAGGTGTGCAGCGTCACCGGCGATGAACACGTTGCCGTCGCGGAATCGGTCGGCGACGAGGCGGCGACCGGTCCAATCCTCGTGGTTGATCACCTCGTAGTCGACCTCGTCGACGCCGAGCAGGTCGAGGATCGACTGGTGGAAGTCGAGGTCGTCGTAGGCCATGTGGCTGTTGGGCATCGCCCGGTGCAGGAGCCACAGGTCTTCGCCGTCGATGGCGACGACGTTGCCGCGGATCCTGTGGTTCGCGATCCAGCTCATCCACGCCGGCCGGCGGTCACCGAACAGGCCACGGATCTGGGTGCTGCGCACGAGGCTGCTGCGCGTGCGGCCGAGCTCGGCGTCGCCGACGAGCCGCGCGCCCATCTGCTTGCGGATCGTGCTGCGGCCACCGTCGCAGCCGACGAGGTAGGTGCCGGTGACCGTGAACGGCGTGTCGTCGGCGGTGCGGCGGCAGTGCGCGGTGACGTGACCGTCGGTCTGGTCGTAGCGCTCGACGAGTGCGGCGTTGACGAGCGTGATGCCGGGTGTGGCGGCCATCGCCGCGAACAGGATCGGTTCGAGGTAGATCTGGCTGATCCGGACCATCGGTTCGGGGGTCTGCCAGTGGCTGTCGATGAACCCGTCGAGGTGCCGCTCGTTGCGTGACGGCAGCGCGATGCGGGTCATCTCGGGGCCGGCGAGCGAGGTGGTGTAGATCACGTCGGTCGGGTAGTCGTCCGGGAGGCCGGCGGCGCGCACCTTGTCGGCGACACCGAAGCGACGGAACGTCTCCAGTGTGCGCGCGGCCACGGTGTTGCACTTCGCGCTCGGCGGCTCCCCCGCCGCACGGGGCTCGATGACGGTCACCTTCGCTCCGCGGCGCGCCGCTTCGATCGCCAGGCAGGTGCCCACCGGCCCCGCGCCGGCAACGACGATGTCGGCGTCGTGTGCGTGGTCGTTCGAGGTGGTGGCGTTCACAGGACCAGCCCTGGTTGTGAGGTGCCGAGCAGGTCGCCGCCGGTGGCCGTCGCCAGCGGATCGGACACGAGGAACGCATGGCCCAGCGCGCCTTGGATGTCCTGGAACCGTGCCTGCAGTGGGTGGTCGAGGTAGATCGATCGTCCCGACGCCGCGTGCATCAGCTCGACGACCGCGTGGCCGAGGAGCTCGCACGCGCGGTTGACGTTCCACCGGTAGCGGCCACGCTCGGCCATCGTGGGTGTGGCGAGCCGTTCGGCGCGGGCGGTGAGGTCGGCGGCGACGGAGGTGAGCATGGCCGTCGCCGCGTCGAGGTACCACACCGCTTCGGCGAGGCGTCGTTGGGTGAGCGGGTCGTCGGCGAGGCGCAGGCCGCCGGTGATCACGCGGTTGCGAGTCTCGGCGATCCAGGTGTCGACGAATCCGCGGGCGGACCCGACGACGGATGCGGCGAGGGCGATGTTGAACACCACCGACCACGGCAGCCGATACAGGACGCCGTCGTTGAGCGTCTGCCCGGGCAGCGGTGCGCCGAGGGCGTAGTCGACGTGGGATTGGGTGCGGAACTCGGGGACGACGACACCATCGACGACGATGTCCTTGCTGCCGGTGCCACGCAGCCCGGCGACGTGCCAGTTGTCCTCGATCCGGTACTCGCCCGGCAGGAGCAGGAACGACCGGAAGTCGGGGATGACGGCGTCGCCGCCGTCGCCGCCGCCGCCGGAGCGAACGATCGCTCCGAGGTTGACGCCGTCACAGTGATCGCAGCCGGACGAGAACGACCAGCGGCCGGACACCCGGAATCCGCCGTCGACCCGTTCGGCGGTGCCGGTCGGGTTGTACGACGACGAGTGCATTCTCGCCGGTTCCGCCGCCCACATCGTCTGCTGGGCCTGGTCGTCGAACAGAGCGAGCTGCCACGGGTGCACGCCGATCACACCGGCCACCCATCCAGCGGACGGGTTCGCTGCCGAGAGCTCGATCACCATCTCGACGAACTCGACGAGCGGCACCTCGGCCCCGCCCCATCGCTTCGGTTGCAGGGCGCGCAGGAAGCCGCCCTCGAGCATCGCCTTCCACGCCGCGTCGGGAAGGCGACGGAGGTCGTCGCCTTCGGCGACGAGTGCCGACAGCTCCGGGGCGATGGCGCGTGCGTCGTCGACGAGGCTCACGACGTCACCGTCGCGTCGGCGAGGAACTCGCGCAACAACGCGGCGAACCGCGCCGGCCGTTCGAGCTGCAGCCAGTGGCCGGTCTCGGCGAACACCTCGAAGCGGGCGTTCGGGAGATGCTCGGCGAAGTACTCACCGGCGGCGAGGGGCATGATCCGGTCGTCGGCACCGTGGACGACGAGCACCGGCTGGGCGATCGTGGCCAGTGTCTCGGGCGGGAAGCCGAGCGGTTCGCCCGGCGCGAACGTCGCCCGGTGGGAGCGCTCGACCTCGGGGCGGGACGCGCGTGGCATGCGTGCGGCGGCGATCTGTTCGAGGTGCCCGTCGAAGAACGCAGGGTCGTGGACGAAGCAGGTCATCAGCTCGGCCATCGCTTCGGCGGTCGGGTCCTCGTAGAACAGGATCAGCTTCAGCAGCTCGCCGGTCAGCGGCACCGGGGCTCCGCCGGAGCCCATCAGGACGATGCGTTCGACCCGGTCGGGGTGCTGCATCGTGAGCGCAAGCGAGATGATCCCGCCCATCGAGTTCCCGACCAAGCTGACCTTGTCGATGCCGAGGGTGTCGAGCAGCCCGATGAGGGTGGCGACGCGGAGTTCGGTGAACGCCTTCAACCCCTGCGGTGGCGGGTCCGGGTGGGTCGAGTCACCGAAGCCGATGATGTCGGGAGCGAGACAGTGGTAGCGGTCGCCGAGCTCGCCGATCATCCACTCCCAGTTCGACGCACCGGTGGCGCCGGGGCCGGAGCCGTGAAGCCACAGGATCGTCGGGGCGTCGGCCGGGCCGGACTCGTTGAGGTGGAAGGTGACGTCTCCGGTCGTGACGTCGCGAACGGTGATCGGGGCACTCGTCGAGGAGGTCATGCCGAAGCTCCTTGTGCGGGGACGTAGGGGGCGAGGATCGCCGGGAACAGCGGGCCATCGGCGGGCGGCTTGTGACCCCACAGGCTCTGCGCGTCGTAGGCGCCGATCTCCCAGGTGGCGTCATCGATCAAGCGGCCGCCGGTGCCGTACTCGACCTCGAACCCGGACGGGGTGCGCACGTAGAACGACGTCATGAAGTCGTTGGTGTGCCGGCCGAGGCTCATCGCCAGCGGGATCTGTCGGGCGTTGACGATGTCGAGGGCCGAGCCGACATCGTCGATCGTGCCAACCTCGAGCATCAGGTGGTGTACGCCAACCATCCCGGGCACGTTGGCGACGGCCAGCGTGTGGTGGCGCGGGTTGCAGTGGAAGAAGCGGATCTTCACGCCCTGCTCGATGTCGTCGGACGTCTTGAACCCGAGCACGTTGCCGAAGAACTCGGTCGCGACGTCGAGGTCCGGGACGATCAACACCGCATGTCCGAGACCGCCCTCGGCGGTGACGAACCCGGAGATCGGCCGGCCGGGCGTGAACTCGCCTGCGCCGGCGAGACCGTAGGAAAGCTCGTGGCGGAACCCGAACGGGTCCGCGAACCACGCCAGCTCACGCACGTTCCGCAACCGGGCCGCCGCCGGGTCCGGTGTCACCGTCACGCCGGCAGCGGCAAGGCGCGTTGACGCGGCGGCGAGGCCGGCGTGATCGGTGACGTCCCAGCCGATGTAGGCCAGCTGCTCGTGATCGCCGGGATGGATGACGATCCGCGCGTCGCGGTCGTCGACGCGCAGGCGGACGGCTCCGTCCGGGCCCGGCGGGGCGACGTGCGCGCCGAGGACCTCCGGGCCGAAGGTGTTCCAGTCGTCGGCGTGCGGCGACGCGAAGCCGATGTAGGAGAGCGAGGTGATCACGTGTTGCCTTCCGGGTCTGATCGAGCAGGGTCTGGTCGAGCGGGGTGTGGTCGAGCGGAAGGAAGCGCCGTCACGCTTCCTGTAACGATCACTACAGTAAGTACGGACGTCCGCTACTGTCAAGGGGGTCTATGAGCACCAACGGAACAGCCGCCACGGCGGTGGCGCGGCGCCGACGACGCGCCAACGGTGACGCATCACGAGAGAAGATCCTCGACGCGGCCGCCGAGATCGCCGGCGAACGCGGCTACGAAGGCACCAGCATCAGCCTCGTCAGCGAACGCTCCGGCCTCCCCGCCAGCTCGATCTACTGGCACTTCACGAACAAAGACGAGCTCATCGCCGCGGTCATCGACCGCAGCTTCCAAACCTGGGTCGCCCACCTGGGCAGCGCAGCCGACCTCGCGGGTCACGCCTCGGCAAGCAGCGCGCTGCACCACGCGATGCAGCGCACCGGCGCTGCGCTCACCCTCGCCCCCGACTTCCTCCGCCTCGGGCTCATGCTGATCCTCGAACGCCGACCGGACGAGCCCACAGCGCGCACCAAGTTCCTCGAGGTCCGACAGATCGCACACGTCAACACCGTCGAGCTGCACGCCGCCCTCTTCCCCGATCTGTCACCGGACGACCACCGCCGACTGGCAACCTTCACCCTCGCAGCAGCCGACGGGATCCTCGTCGCCCACGAAGTCGACGCCGTCGACATGCGCGATGTGTTCGACCTGCTCGCATCGGCGATTCTCGGCATCGTCGACGACATGCGCACGAGTGGCCAGCCGACCCACACCGCGGCGGACGCCCGACACCCTTCCGGTCCCGGGCTCGAACGTTCCTGAGCGCAAGCTCAAGCGGCCGGGACCACCAAGAGCAGGTTCAGCGGCCGACAACCCTCGAGATGTGCTCCGCGAGTGCATCGGTGAAGCGAGCAGCAAACGCTCGCTCGTCCATGTCGAGGTCCATCGGGCGAGCTGCGTCCGCAACGGATTCGACCAGGGCCGAGGAGTACCCGGCGATGGCCGTCTCGATGACGCCGAAGTCGACGTTCGCCGATCTCGCGAACTTCTTCCAGTCCTCGATGCGCAGGTACTTGAACCTGCCCTGCTTGTTGATGCGCATCGCGAGCTCCCACTTGTGCCAGTTCCAATCGGGCGCCACCAGCGCCGACGCAACGCCGTAGAGCGGTGCAAGGCGGGCGTTGGTGGCACTGAGCACCAACCCGTAGTTCTTGGCGTGTGCGTCGGTGCCGGCGATCAGCCAGTTGAACACCAGTGCTTGCACGAACCGGTCGACGTCCGCCTCGCCAGCGAGGACGGAGCGGATCGTGGTGATGATGTCCGCGGGCCCGGGGCCACCGTCTCGCTGGTACTTGAGGTCGGGCATCACGCCGAGGACCTGGCACATGTCGACCTGGTGCAGCCGACGCAGCTCACCGTTGACCCGGCGCCGGTCGTAGCGCTCGACGACGAACACCCGCTCGTCGTCGAATCGGGCCAGCTCGGACGAGGCGGCCAGCAGCCCGAGCCGCCGCGCGGCCTGCAGGCACAGATGCGGCAACGGAGGAACTCATCGCGCATCGTTCTCGCTCGCCGGTAGTCCTTCGGGTCAGCGGCTGATCGCTTCGGCTTGGACAGCCGGTCGATCACGACAATCGACCAACCGCCGAGGTCGGCGGCGTCGCGTTCGAGGACGCAGAACAGGGGGTGGTTCATCCCGCCGCCCTGGATGCGGACCTCGTAGAAGCCGGCCAGCTCGTCGTGCATCGCCTCCCACTTGCCTCCACCGGAGAACGCCGGCGGCGGCGCCTCGGCGACGGCATCGAGCACCGCTTGGAACTCGGCGACCAGCTTGGCGGGGAGTCGGTCGAGGAACTCGATCGCCGGCACCGCCCGGTTCGGGTCGTCATCGGGGTGGCGTTAGAAGAAGTGGATCAACCACAGTTCACGCGTCATCAACCTCACCCCTCACCGACGTTCCTGCCGCGCCCCGGATGAGGTCGCCGACGACGCCGGCAGCCTCGCGCTCCAGGCCGGGCACTGCGTGCGAGTAGAGATCGATCGTGACCGCGATCGAATGACCGAGCCGTTCACTCACGATCGCCGGATGCACGCCAGCACGCAGGGCGAACGTGGCGTAGGTGTGGCGCAGGTCGAGCATGCGGATCGGCGGTACACCGGCTCGGGCGACGAGCCGGTCGACGGTGTTCGAGAACGACGCCGGGCTCGACGGACCATCGCCCTCACCGGGGAACACCCAAGCCGATCCGGCGCGATGCTCGAGATGGTCGGTGAGCACCTCGGTAGTCGTCACCGACCCCGAGCCATGCAAGAACGCTACAGATCGTGCGCATTCCGTGAACGTCGACTCGCTGCAGAGTCGCAGTCGATGGAAATGACCAGCTAGATGTGCCCGGAGAGGGGTTCGAACCCTCACTCCACTTGCGCGGAAGGGGGGTTTAAGCCCCCCGTGTCTGCCAGTTCCACCACCCGGGCGCATGGTGGTGGGGAGCCTATGACGCGACCCGACTACGCCGCACTCGGGTGGCACGGGCTCGTGGGCCGGGTGACCTCGGCCTCGGGGAGAACGGCCGACCAGAGGGCGGCGCGGAGCCGGTCGGCTGCTGGGGGTTGAAGTTGGTTGGCGACCACGACGCCTTCGACCATGTCGGCGAGCACCGCCGTCCAGGGGCGGCGGCGCACGGCGACGGCGACCACGACGCCGTTGTGGTGACGGCGAATAGAACGATCGACGCCAACCAGTCGTGGCGGGCTGCGGAACGACGGTGCCGTGCAGCCGTGCAGCCGTGCGGCACGGGACAGCAGACGCGCCGTGGCAGCGAAGTCCACCGCACTGTTGGTGGGGCTCGATGTGGTGGTGACGCCAGGGCCCGTGGAAGCGCATGGGCTGATCGGCTGCGACCTCGTGGCGCCCTGCAACCTGGTGGCGCCGGAACCGGCCGGACCGGCCGACGTTGTGGAACTGGGCATGCCCGCATCGTCGCGAATCGGTGTCACACAGTTCGCCGGCCACGACGGCCACCGTCGAGCGCCGTCGATGTGAACCTCGACACACCCACCGCGCAACGCGTCAATCCTGCGCTGGGTGTCCGGTCGCCGACGGAGCGCGCTGGTAGCCTGGACCAACCCGTCACGTCTCGCCCAGGAGCCCTACATGCGGCACGACTCACGACAACTCGGCTTGCTCGGCGCGCTCGCGGTGGTCGTATTGGGCACCGGCATCTACGTCGCTCAGCCGTCGAAGTCGAGCACCGCGGCCTTGGAGCAACAGACGATTCCGTCGACCGCCTTCGCCGCCGAAGGCCTGGCGGCAGTTGCCGACACCGTTGCCGACGCCGTGACCACGACCGTGGCAAAGAAGGCGGTCGTCAAGACGACCACGGCGGCCACGCTGGAGGCCGTTGCTTCGGGCGACGAAGGCAGCGACGACGGCTCTGCCGACGAGGGTTGCCTGATGCACGAGCGCTCCGTGGCGATGGGCTCGAAGGGCCACGACGTGATCTGCGTGCAGCAGGCGTTGAAGGCTCGAAAGGTCTACAAGGGCGCAATCAGCGGCACCTTCGACTACGCCACCAGCCAGGCCGTCAAGAAGCTGCAGGCATCGATCGACAACGGGTTCGTCGACGGCATCGTCGGCCGCGAGACCGCAATGGCGCTCAAGATCTGGCCGGACGAGCAGTCGCTCGTCGTGCACACCCCGAAGCCGAAGAAGGGCGCCAAGGACCTGGCCGGCTACCCGCTGTCCTCGGTCGCTTCCGCCGGCAAGAACGCCCCGCCCGTTCCGGCCAACTCCGGATCCGGCCGACGGTTGGTCTACTCCCGCGCCCAGCAGCGCATCTGGGCAATCGACAGCAAGGGCCGCACGGTCCGCTCATGGCTGGTGTCGGGCAGCAAGTACGGCAACGAGACGCCGGGCACCCACCGCGTCTACTCGAAGTCGATCATCACCACGGCGTGGAACGGCAAGGCGTATCTGCGCAAGATGGTCCGTTGGCTGAAGACCAAGCGCGGTGCGATCGGCTTCCACCAGATCCCCACCCACCGGTCGGACGGCAGCGTCTACCAGACCGAGGCAGAGCTGGGCACTCGCCTGTCCGGCGGGTGCCAACGTCAGGCCCCGGCGGATGCCGAATTCACCTGGAACTGGGCGACGGTCGGGACCAAGGTCGTCGTGCTGTGACGCGCGGCGCTGGACGCGCCGCGATCGCTCTGGGGTGCGCTGCGGTGTTCCTCGTCGGCTGCTCGTCGACGAACCAGCTGGCGTCGTCGAACTCCACGCCGTCCACCACGCCGCGCACCGCGCGGGTCACCAGCGGGGCGACGTCCGCCGCGACCCCTGGCACGAGTAGTGCCGGCGCCTCCAACACGTCGGGAACGGCCGCGTCAGCGGGCAGTGCCCCGGCATCCGGCACCGCAACCGGCGAGGTGCCGCCAGCCACCACCGGCGACAGCACGGCTCGGCACGACAGCACCACGTCGACGGCTGCGCACCCCACCGACACGGCCGGCAACGCCCCACCGGTGTCCTCGCCGGTGACCGGCGCCTCGGCGGCACCCACGACGTCGCCGGCGACCACGGCCTCCACCGCCACACCGCTCACCAACCCGGCACCGACGACGACCGTGCTGCCGGCAACCCCTGGCGTCGGGACCGCGTACTTCGCCGCCGACATCGACCCTGCGGCCAGGGCGGTGATCACGAAGATCATCAGCCGGGCCCGGGCCAAGTTCGGGTCGAGCGACGGGGTCAGCGTCGCCGTCGCCGCCCGCGGCCAGGTCGTCGGCTCGTGGGTCGCCGGCCACGACGTCAGCGGCACCGAACTGCAACGGACAGCACGCTTCCGCCTGGCGAGCATCAGCAAGGTGCTCACGTCGCTAACCGTCATGCGGCTCGCCGAGGCCGGCGCGATCGATCTCGACAAGCCGTTCTTCACCTACTGGAAGCCGAGCGGCACAGTCGCCGACGGAGCGATGCGTACCGTCACCGTCCGCCAGTTGCTGACGCACGGCTCGGGCGTGCAGAAGCTGCGCGACACGTTCTTCGGCCAGGATCACACCTGGCAGGAGACGGCCACGCGGGCCGCGTCGGTCAAGCTGGCCACCATCCCCGGCACCAGGTTCGACTACAGCAACGCCAACTTCACGATCCTCGGCATGGTCATCGAGACGGTGACGGGGCTGAGCTACAACGCCGCGGTCGACAAGTACGTCCTCGGGCCGATGGGCGTAACCACGGCCTACTTCCCGCGCACCACCCAGCAGGAGCCCGGCGATCCGGTGTACAAGGTCGGCGCTGCCCGCCACTACCTCGAGACGTTGGGACCGGCGGGCTCGTGGGCGTTGACGGCCGACGATCTGGCCCGCGTCGCCGGCGGCATCCTGCCGGACGGCACGACGCTGCTGTCCAGCAGCTGGGCGCGCACCCGGCGGACCGCGAGCCCGCTGGATACCCGCGACCCGGCGTGGCGGTACGCGCTCGGCCTGATGCTGTTCAGCAAGGGCGGCTGGGGCCACACCGGCAGCATCGAGAGCGCCAGCAACTTCGTGATCACGATGCCCAACGGCTACACGCTGACCGTGCTGACCTCGACCCAGAGCGTCAACAGCGGTGGCACGGTGCAGAAGATGTTCCAGGACGACCTGACGTTGTTGAAGAACCTTGCGATAGCACCGGCGATGCCCGCCGTGAGCACGCCCGGATCCGTGCCGCAGACGTCGACCACGCTGGCAGCGCTGGCGAGCGTTCCGTTTGCCCCGCCGACCGAGCCGCAGACGACCGAGCCGAGCTCCACGGGAACGTTGACGACTCCGGGCACCGACGCGCCGGCTAGTTCAACACCCGGACGGTGTCCCCCACCGCAAGGTGGTTCCAGATCCGCACCGCATCGGTCGGCAGGACACGGATGCACCCGTTCGACTGGCCGCGGAACGAGACCCTGCCGACCGTCTTGGGGTTCTGCACGTACGAACCGTTGCGCAGCTTGGGCAGCGAGTGGAAGGCGATCCGGGCGTGGGTGCGCTTGCCGTAGGTGAACGCGACGAAGTGGGTCATCGTGCTGAAGTGACCGCCGAACATGCTCGTCGCCTTCATGTCCTTGGCGTACACCTTGTACACGCCAGGATCCGGCATGGTGATCGCGGTGGTCACCAGGATCGCGGCGCCGCGCTTGCCGTTGGTGCACAGGTAGGCCCGCTGATGCACCCGATCGACGAGCGCGCCGTGCCCGGTCGACGGGCACCGCTTGTCGACCACGGGTCCAGCCGGCTTGGCTGCGGTCGACGTGGTCGTGACCGCCTTGCGACGGGTCGTCGACGTCGACGGGGCGACGTTGCTGGATGCAAGGGTGGTCGACACCGTCGTGCCCGACGGCGCGACCGTTGCCACCGCCGCCGGTCGTGACGCGGCTTGCGCCGAGCCGCCGTCGTTCGCGCCGCACGCGCTACCAACCAGGGCCAGCGCGGCCGCGAGCACCGCAGCAACGCGGCGGCGAGCATCGGTCGGTCCCATTGGCCGTCGAGTCTACGAACCGGTGCCCCCTGCCACTCGTCGGCCGACACCCTGCGGCGATCGCGCCGCGAACCGTAGGCTGCGCCCGTGGTCGAGCCACCTCCGCTGACACCGACGCAACGGCGAACGCTCGACGCGCTGCGCCGGTCCGGTGAACCGGTCGTGTTCAGCGCCGACCTGGTCGCCGAGCTGCGCGAGACGATGCACGAAGCCCTGACGACGTTTGCCGACCGGCTCGGCGGCGACACCCTGTTCGTCACCAAGCACACCTTGGCAACCGTGCACACCTGCGAGGCCAACTTCCTCGACCCGACCCCATTCGAGTGGACGCCGTCGTCAGCACGCGGCCAGGTCGCGCACCGGGCAATCCAGCTGTTGCTCAACTGGCGCGGCGAGCCGACGCCCCGCGACGTGGTCGACGAAGCCGTCGCCCGGCTGGCGGACGAGGAGCGCGAGCTCGGTCGCTGGATCGCCGCACTTGGGCCGGCCGACGAGGCCGACCTGCGCGGGCTGAGCGTCGAGCGGGTCACCAAGTTCGTCGAGTGCTTCCCGCCACTGGACTGGCGATCACACCCTCAGACGGAAGCCGCGGCACAGTTCCCCGTCGACGGCGCCGTCCTGCTGCGTGCCCGCGTCGACCTCGTCCTCGGTCGTCCGCAGGACAACGAGAGCCGCAAGGTGATCATCGACCTGAAGACCGGCCGGGTGGCCGCCCGCCATCGTGAGGACCTGCGCTTCTACGCGCTGGTGGAAACGCTCGTTCGGGACGTCCCGCCACGCCGGCTGGCGACGTTCTACCTGGACGCCGCGCAACCGATCGTGGAGGACGTGACCGAGGGCGTGTTGCGCGCGGCGCTGCAACGAACGCTCGACGGCATCCACCGAATCGTGCAGCTTCGCCGGGAAAAACACGAGCCGACCCGGCGAGCCGGGCCGACGTGTCGATGGTGTGGATTGTCGGCGGCGTGCCCGACCGGTCAGGCGTACCTGTCCGGCGGCGACGACGGCGTGGAGTTCAGCTGATCAGCCGCGGCCCATGTTCGGGCGCTTGCCGTGATTGGCCTTCGACCGACGCAGCTTGGCCTTGCGCTTCTTGGTCTTCTTCGACATGGTTGACCACGCTACCGGTCAGCTGTGGCCGACCCACCGGAGCAGTTCGTCGGCCGTCAGCGTGTTGATGATCCGGTCGAGCGGAACGCCGACCTCGGCGGCGCGGTTGCACCCGTACGGCTGCCATTCCAGCTGGCCGGTGGCGTGGGCGTCGGAGTCGATCGAGAACCAGCACCCGTACTCCATCGCCAGTTGCAGGAGCGGGCGCGGCG
>CAZMHG010000023.1:0-7493 GCA_964565975.1 uncultured Ilumatobacteraceae bacterium
CCACCTCGGTGGGCTGGCGCTGGCGACTCCCGAGGCAGCCCGGTTGCTCGACGCGGTCGGCAAGCGCCTGGTCGTCATCGAGACCGTCGGCGTGGGTCAGGTCGAGGTCGAAGTCGCCGGCAAGGCCGACACGACGGTCGTCGTCGTCAACCCCGGTTGGGGCGATTCGGTGCAGGCCAACAAGGCAGGGCTGATGGAGATCGCCGACGTCTTCGTGATCAACAAGTCGGACCGCAAGGGCGCTGCCGAGACCCGCCGAGACCTCGAGGGCATGCTCGAACTGTCCGACCTGGCGGCGGACGACTGGCGCCCACCGGTGGTCAACGCCGTCGCGGTCGAGCACACCGGCATCCCCGAGGTGTGGGACGCCGTCGAAGCGCACCGGACGTTCATCGAGTCGAACGGGACCCTTGCCACGCGCCGCCGCTTCCGCCTGGCCGACGAGCTGCGCGAGGTCGTCGCCCGACGCCTCGAGCAGCGTGCCCGCGAGCTTGCCGAGGCGCACGCCTGGGACGAACTGCACGACGCGGTGGTCGAACACCGTCTCGACCCGTGGGCCGCCGCCGACGAGATGCTGCGCACCGTCGGCGCGTAGCGCCGTGTGAGTAGGGTCCGCTCGTGGCACTGGTCGAACTCGAACGAACCGCCGACGGCGTCGCCGTCGTCCGGCTGAACAACGGCAAGGTCAACGCGCTGTCCCAGGCGTTGCTCGGCGAGCTGGCCGAGGTCGCCGCCCACCTCCACGCGGCCCCGCCCGGCGCGGTCGTGATCACCGGCGGTGACCGACTGTTCGCCGCCGGCGCCGACATCAGCGAGTTCGGCGGGCGCGAGGACGCCCGGCGGATCGGTCAGGGCTTCCACAGCGCGCTCGACGCGGTCGCCGCGATCCCTCGCCTGGTGATCGCCGCCGTCAGCGGTTACGCGCTCGGCGGGGGCTGCGAACTGGCCCTGGCGTGCGACTACCGGATCGCCGGTGAGAAGGCCGTGTTCGGCCAGCCCGAGGTGCTGCTCGGCATCATCCCCGGCGGGGGTGGCACACAACGCCTGGCGCGCCTGGTCGGCCCGGCGCAGGCCAAGATGATCATGATGACCGGCCGGCAGGTGAACGCCGCCGAGGCGCTGCGCATCGGTCTGGTCGACGAGGTCGTGCCCAACGAGGAACTGACCGCCAGGGCGATGGCCCTCGCCACGTCGTGCGCCGCCGGCGCCACGGCGGCTCAGGCGCTGATCAAGGACGCGGTCGACCGCGGGCTGCAGACCGACCTGGCCTCGGGCCTGGCGATCGAGCTCGACGGGTTCGAGCAGGTCTTCGGCACCGAGGACAGCCAGATCGGGGTCGCCAGCTTCTTGCAGCACGGTCCCGGCAAAGCGGTGTTCACCGGCCGCTGACGCCGCCTGTCCGGCGTCCGATTCCACCGCGCGGGCCGGCGACGTTCCACTAGCCTCAACCTCAATGCCCAGATTCGGACGCGTCCTCAGCGCGATGATCACCCCGTTCGATGACACCGGAGCGCTCGATCTGGACGAGGCCAAGCGCCTTGCCCGCCATCTGCAGGACGAGGGTCACGACGGCCTCGTCGTCGCCGGCACCACCGGCGAGGCCCCGACCCTGACCGACGACGAGCGGCTGAGCCTGTTCGCCGCAGTGATCGAGGCGGTGACGATCCCCGTCATCGCCGGTACGGGCACCAACGACACGGCGCACTCGGTGCATCTCACCGAGCAGGCCGAGCGCCTCGGCGCGGCAGGGATCCTGGCCCTGTGCCCGTACTACAACCGCCCGTCGCAGGCCGGTATCGAGGCGCACCTGCGGGCGATGGCCGGGTGCACCCACCTGCCGCAGATGATCTACGACATCCCGGTGCGCACCGGGCGCAAGATCAGCTCGGCGCTGTTGCTGAAGCTGGCCAACGAGGTCCCCAACGTCGTCGCGCTGAAGGATGCGGCCGGCAATCCGGGCGAGACGGCCCGGGTGATCGCCGACGCTCCGGGCGGCTTCGAGGTGTACAGCGGCGACGACGCGATGACCCTTGCGCTGCTCGCCGTCGGCGCCGTGGGCACCGTCGGTGAGGCCACGCACTGGACCGCACCCGACCACGTCCAGCTGTTGCGCGCATGGGATGCCGGCGACGCCGCCGGCGCCCGCGCGGCGAACGCCCGCATGCTGGAGAGCTTCGCATTCGAGACGGGCGACGACGCGCCGAACCCGATCCCCACCAAGGCGATGATGCGCCACCTCGGTTTCGCGGTCGGCCAGGCCCGCCTGCCGATGGGCGATGCGCCCGCGTTCGTCACCGAGCGTGCGCCCGAGGTGTGGGACCGGCTGGTGAAGGCACGCGACGCGTCCACGAGCTGAGTGAGGACTCGATGACCGACAGCGGCGAACGTGGCGCTCGAGCTCGACCTGCGCGGCACGAGCTGTCGCCCGGTCCGGTGCGGCTGGTCTTCCTCGGCGGGCTTGGCGAGATCGGCCGCAACTGCATGGCCGTGGTCCAGGGCGACGGCGACGCGTCCCGCGTGCTGTTGATCGACTGCGGGCTGATGTTTCCCGATGCGGACATGCACGGGATCGACCTCGTCCTGCCGGACTTCACCTGGCTGCGCAACAACCGCGAGCGCATCGTCGGGCTGGTCGCCACGCACGGGCACGAGGATCACGTCGGCGCACTCAGCTACCTGCTGCGCGAGCTGAGCTTCCCGATCTTCGGCTCGCCGGTCACGCTCGGGCTGGCCCGCAACCGGATCGAGGAGGCAGGCCTGCTCGGCAACACCGAGCTGATCGCGGTGAACGACGGCGAGCGGCGCATGATCGGCCCGTTCGACGTCGAGTTCCTGCCGGTGACGCACTCCGTGCCGCACGCCCATGCGGTCGCGATCCACACGCCTCACGGGGTGATCCTGCACACCGGCGACTTCAAGCTGGACCTCACCCCGGTCGACGGGAGACGGACCGACCTGGCGCGGATCGGGGCGATCGCCTCGTCCACCGGGATCCGCGTCCTGCTGGCCGACTCGACCAACGCCGAGGAGCGTGGCCACGCGCCGAGCGAGACGTCCGTCGGCGCTGTACTGCGCCAGCTGTTCGCCACCCAGCGGGGCCGACGGATCATCACCGCGAGCTTCGCCAGCCACCTGCACCGAATCCAGCAGATCGCCGACGCGGCGATTGCCGAGGGCCGCACGATCGTCACGCTGGGGCTGAGCATCCGCAAGAACGTGCGCATGGGGCTGGACCTCGGCGTGTTGCGGATCCCCGAGTCGCACCTGCGCGACGTCGAGGATCTCGACACGCTGCCTCCGGAAAAGGTGTGCATCATCTCCACCGGGTCGCAGGGCGAGCCGATGTCGGCGTTGGCGTTGCTGGCCCGGGGCGAGAACAAGTGGGTCAAGATCGGTGACCACGACACCGTGATCCTCAGCAGCCATGCGATCCCCGGCAACGAGGGCAACGTCAACCGGGTGATCGACGGGTTGCTGCGTGCCGGTGCGGAGGTGATCCACTCGGGCGTCGCCGACGTGCACGCGACCGGTCACGCGCAGGCGGAGGAGTTGAAGACCTATCTGTCGATCGCCAAGCCGGAGTGGTACGTCCCGATCCATGGCGAGTACCGCCATCTCGTCGCCAACGCCCGGCTGGGTGTGACGATGGGTGTGGCGCACGATCACGTGCTGGTGTGCGAGGACGGTGACGTGCTCGAGCTGTCCGACGCGGGTCTGGCGCCGGTCGGCCGGGTGCCGGCGGGCTATCTGTACGTCGACGGGATCGTCGGCGACGTCGGCCAGGGTGTCCTGCGCGATCGCCGGGTGTTGGCCGAAGAGGGTGTCGTCGTGGTCGTCGTCACCGTCGACATCGAGACCGGGAAGGTGTTGACCGGGCCGGAGATCATCACGCGCGGCTGGGTCTACGCACCCGAGGCCGAGGATCTGCTCGACGAGGCCTGCGACCGTGTCGCCGAGGCTGTCGAGCGGGCGCTGGCCAACGGCGTGCGTGACGTCGACGCGCTGGAGCGCGACGTCCGGCGTGCCGCCGGCAAGTTCGTCAACGAGCGCACCCGCCGCCGGCCGATGATCGTGCCCGTCGTGATGGAGGCGTAGCCGCCAGCACGACCGTGTCGCGTGATGGAGGCGTAGCCGCCGGCACGACCGGTTAGGTTGTCGCGCGTCGGCGAGCGGAGCCGACGACGACAAGGAGAGATGCATCATGGGTCTGATGGACATGCTCAGCGGCCTGCTGGGCAAGAAGGCACCGAAGACCGGGAACTCGATTCTCGACTCGTTGCTCGGGATGCTGCTCAAAGGTGGCGCCCTCGGGGGACTGGCCGGGCTGCTGTCGAAGTTCAAGAGCGCAGGCCTCGGGGCCAAGGTGGACAGCTGGGTGGGCGGCGGGCCGAACGATCCGCTGACCTCCGACGAGGTGACCTCGGCCCTCGGCAGCAACGTCGTGTCCGAGGTCGCCAGCAAGGCGGGTGTGTCGGCCGATCAGGCCGCGGGCAGCCTGGCCTCGATGCTGCCGAACTTGATCAACAAGCTCACCCCCACTGGCCAGTTGCCGGTCGGCAACCTGCTCACGTCGCTGAAGAACCTCGACTTCGGGTCGCTGCTCGGGGGTCTCGGCAAGTAGCGCCGCCGCCCGGGCCATCGGCCGTTCCCGCCCGGGAAAGGCCTGGCGGGTTGGTGATGCGTTGGTACCGTTGAGGCCCTATGGCGATCTGGGGCCCGGTGCGCAAACGCGAGTCGCTTCCTGCGGCGCGCCGCGCCGCGCCAAAGGCGCTGGGGAGCGGCAAGCGTCAGGCGCTGCAGAACATCGGCGCGACGCGCCTCGACCCCACGGGTGGCACGGCCCGCGAGCGGGCGACGGCCGACTTCCGCCGGGTCGCGCTCGACCGGCGGCTCGACATCTGGGGGATCGGCTTGGTCGTGGTCGGCGTACTGATCGGTCTCGGCGTCTACCTCGGTACCGCAGGCCCGCTGCACTGGATCTCGACCGGGTTGGCCTACGTGGTGGGCCTCGGCCGATTCCTGCTGCCGCCGGCCCTGGTCGTGGTCGGTGTCGGCCTCATCCGCAACGGCATCCGCGACCATTGGCTGCGTTGGCTGGTCGGCTGCGGGGTGATGTTGTGGGCGGTGCTCGGCCTGCTGCACGTGTTCACCGTCAAAGGCGTCGCCTTCGATGCCCGTGACGGCGGCGGATGGGTCGGTCTGGCGATCGGCTCGCCGTTGCGTGGGCTGCTCACGTCGGTCGGTGCCACCGTGCTGCTGCTGGCGCTGGTCGTCGGCGGGGCGATGCTGGTCACCCAGTCGTCCGTGCGCGAGATGTTCCAGCGGATGCGCGCTGGAGCGGGGACGACCGGCCGTGTCGTCTCGGTCGTGGCCAAGCCGCTCGGGCGCAAGGCGAAGGACGTGTTCGGCGACATGTCCACGCTCCGCAGCGAGCGCGACGGCACGGCGATGGTCGACGACGTGCCCGGCCCGACGCTGTACGACGGCGGTCCGGACGCCCAGGACTTCAACGGGCCCAAGAGGACCCGCGAGGCCAAGGCGCTGCCGGCGGTCGTCGAACCCGCCGGCACGGCCACGCAGGAGGCGCTGGACCTCGGCCCCGCGGCGCGCCCTGGCCAGTGGGTGCTGCCGCCGGGCAGCTTCCTGTCGCGCTCCAGCAACCAGGCCGTCAACCTGGCCGAGGTCGAGGCACGTGGTCGGGTGCTCGTCGAGTCGCTCGACTCGCACGGTGTGGAGACCCGCCTGGTGGGCCAGACGGTCGGCCCCACCGTGACGCGCTACGAGCTGGAGCTCGGCTCCGGTGTCAAGGTCGCCCGGGTCACCAGCCTCAACCGTGACATCGCCTACGCGATGGCTGCGGTCGACGTGCGCATCCTCGCCCCGATCCCTGGCCGCTCGGCGATCGGGATCGAGGTGCCCAACCACACCCGCCAGCTGGTCAGCCTTGGCGACATCATGGCCTCGCCCGAGGCGAAGAACTCGACCCATCCGCTCGACGTCGCCATCGGCAAGGACATTGCCGGCCGGTCGGTGTTCCTCAACCTGGCGACCACCCCGCACCTGTTGATCGCCGGCACCACCGGCGCGGGCAAGTCGAGCGGCATCAACTGCATCGTCACCTCGCTGCTGATGCGCACCACGCCGGATCAGGTCCGCCTGATCCTGATTGACCCGAAGCAGGTCGAGATGGGCCAGTACAGCCGCCTGCCGCATCTGCTCACCGCGCCCGTGACCAACCCCAAGAAGGCGGCCAACGCGCTGGCCTGGGCGGTCAAGGAGATGGAGCGCCGCTACGACGTGTTGACCGAGGTCGGCTTCCGCGACATCACCGGGTACAACGCGGCGTTCGATCGTGGCGAGCTGGCCGACGAGCACGCCCAGCCGTCCACGGTGGTCGGCGACGACGTGATCGACGTCGGCGGTGCGGCACCCGGCCAGAAGTACGAACGGCTGCCGTACATCGTGGTCGTGGTCGACGAGCTGAACGATCTGATGATGGTCGCGGCGCGCGACGTCGAGGAGAGCATCACGCGCATCGCCCAAAAGGCGCGCGCCGTGGGCATCCACCTGATCGTGGCCACCCAGCGGCCGAGCGTGAACGTGATCACCGGCGTGATCAAGGCCAACATCCCGGCGCGCATGGCCTTCGCCGTGAGCTCGCTGACCGACAGCCGGGTGATCCTCGACCAGCCGGGTGCCGAGAAGCTGGTCGGCAAGGGCGACATGCTGCTGCTGCCGGGCACGACCAGCGTGTCCCAGCGCATCCAGGGCTGTTTCGTCAGCGAGGACGAGGTGCGCAAGGTGGTCGCCCACTGGCGCCGTCAGGCGCCCGAGGTGGTCTACGTCAGCGGTGTCGAAGGCGACGAGGGCGGTGGCCTGGGCTCGGGCAGCTTCGGCAGCGGCGCCGACGACGACGAGGACGAGGCGTTGATGCGCCAGGCGATGGAGCTGGTGGTCCGCAGCCAGTTGGGCTCCACGTCGATGCTCCAACGCAAGCTGAAGATCGGCTTCGCCCGCGCCGAGCGGCAGAAGCACCTGATCGAACAGCGAGTCGTCTGCGCCACGACCGAGGGCTCCAAGGCACGTGCGGTGCTGATGACCGTCGACGAGTTCGAGCGCCTGCAGGGACACGGCGAATGACCGCCCGCGCCGCCGCGCCGCAGCGGTTCTACGTGGAGACCCTCGGCTGCCCGAAGAACCAGGTCGACAGCGACAAGCTGGTCGGCACCTTGCTGGCCGACGGGATGGTCGCCACCGACGACGCAGGCGCCGCCGACCTGGTCGTGGTCAACACGTGCGCGTTCATCGACGAGGCCCGGCGCGAGTCGATCGACACGATCCTGGCCCTCGACGCGCAGCGGCGCGCCGGCGCGCGGCTGGTGGTCACCGGTTGCATGGCCGAGCGCTACGGCGCCGAGCTCGCCGACGCGCTGCCCGAGGTCGACCGGGTCGCCGGTTTCGGGGTGCCCGTCACGCTCGGGCGCAAGGGCGCC
>CAZMHG010000023.1:7503-14250 GCA_964565975.1 uncultured Ilumatobacteraceae bacterium
CCGACGCTCGACCTGCTCAACCTGCCACGTCCGAGATCGGCCACCCCGTGGGCCTACGTCAAGATCGCCGAAGGCTGCGACCGGACGTGCGGGTTCTGCGCGATCCCCAGCTTCCGTGGGCCACAGCGCAGCCGCGACATCGACGCGATCCTGGCCGAGGTCGATCAGCTCGGTGCACAAGAGGTCGTCCTCGTCGCCCAGGATCTGGCGAGCTACGGCAAGGATCGCCCGGCCGAGCTGGGTGCCGGCTCGATCGTCCCGCTCGTGCGTGCCGTGGCCTCGCGGGTGCCGTGGACGCGCCTGTTGTACCTCTACCCGAGTGACCTCGGCGACGACCTGATCGAGGCGATCTGCGAGACGGGTGTGCCGTACTTCGACCTGTCGTTGCAGCACGTCTCCAAGCCGCTGTTGCGCCGGATGCGCCGCTGGGGCGACGGCGAGCGGTTCCTCACGCGCATCGCCCACATCCGCCGGCGCGAGCCGTCGGCCACGTTCCGCAGCAACTTCATCGTCGGCTACCCAGGCGAGACCGAAGCGGACCACGATCTCCTGCTCGACTTCGTCACCGAAGCCGAACTGGACTGGTGCGGGTTCTTCGCCTACTCGGCCGAGGATGGCACCTACGCGGCGACGCTCGACAACAAGGTGCCGTCCGGCCTGATGCACGAGCGCTTGGCCGAGCTGCGCGAGCTGCAGGACGACATCACCGCCCGCCGCCGTGACGATCTGATCGGTACCTCGATGCGTGTCCTGGTCGACACCCGCGAAGCTCCCGAGATCGACGGCATCGTCGAGGTACCGTCCGGGCTGGTGCCCGGCCGGTTCGCCCAGGTGCGCGTCACCGCCGCAGCCGGCCCGGACCTGACCGCCGAGCCGATCGAGGCCTTCGCCGACACCGGCCAGGCGTCCATGGGCGCACGCTGATGCCGGTCGAGAAGACCGCGATCGCGACGTGGGCCAACCTGGTCACGGTGACGCGGATCATCATCGCCCCGTTCGCCTTCGCCCTGATCCCCGAGGGCAAGAGCGGGTCGTGGGTCGCCTTCGCACTGTGGTTCGTGTTGTGCACCAGCGACGGGATCGACGGATACCTCGCACGCCGCCACGGCTCGACGAACCTCGGCACCTTCCTCGATCCGCTGGCCGACAAGATCCTGGTGCTCGGGGCGATGTTCACCCTCGTCGGGCGCCACGTGTTCTGGATCGTGCCGGTGGCGATCATCACCGCTCGAGAGCTGATCATCAGCTTGTACCGCACCTTCATCGTGTCCAAGGGCGTGAGCATGCCGGCGAGCAAGACGGCGAAGTGGAAGACGTTCGTCCAGCAGCTGGCCGTCGGGTTCGCCATCGCCCCGCTCACTGCACGCCGGACGAAGTGGCTGTGGAACTCGCTGCTGTGGGCAGGTGTCGTGCTCGCCGTGGTCAGCGCGCTGCAGTACATGTGGCGGGCGCACCGCTCGCACGGCCAGCCCGTGGTCGCCTGAGCGTCCGGGAAGACACGGGGTGGATCATGCGCTGTGACGTCGTGGCCGTCGGGACCGAACTGCTCCTCGGGCAGATCGTCGACACCAACAGCGCCTACATCGGCGAGCAGCTGGCCCTCGTCGGCATTGCCAGCCACGTGCAGTACAAGGTCGGTGACAACCTGGAGCGGGTCGTCGGGGTGCTCCGCGAAGCACTTGGCGAGGCCGACGCGGTGATCGTCTGTGGTGGCCTCGGGCCGACCCATGACGACCTGACCCGCGACGCGCTGGCCGCGGTGATGGGTGTCCGGCTCGAACGCCACGACGACATCGCCGACGTCATCCGCGAGTTGTTCGCCCGGCGCAATCGGCCGATGGCCGACAACAACCTGCGCCAGGCCGATGTGCCCGCCGGTGCCAGTGTGATCCCCCAGACGATGGGTACCGCACCCGGGCTGATCTGTCCCGTCCGCGTCGGCGCAGCGACGAAGGTGATCTACGCCGTGCCTGGCGTGCCGCGGGAGATGCGCGACATGGTGACACGTGCCGTCCTGCCCGATCTGTGCCACCGGCAGGGCACCGCGGCGACCATCCGCAGCCACACGCTCAAGACGTGGGGCGAGAGCGAGAGCGGGCTGAACGAACGGCTGGACGACGTGGTCGGCGACCTCGATCGAGCCGGGAATCCCACCCTGGCGTTCCTCGCCAGCGGCTGGGACGGGCTGAAGGTCCGCCTCACGGCCAAGGCGGCCGACGCGGCTGCGGCCGACGCGCTGCTCGCACCCTGGGTCGCCAGGGTACGCGCGGCGATCGACCAGTTCGTGTTCGGTACCGACGACCAGTCGATGGAGTCCGTCGTGCTCGACATGCTCCGCGCTCGTGGCTGGACGCTGGGCCTTGCCGAGTCGCTGACCGGCGGGCTGGCCGCCGGCCGGGTGACGTCGGTCCCCGGTGCGAGCGACGTGTTCCGCGGCTCGATCGTCAGCTATGCCAGCGAGGTCAAGTTCGACGTGCTCGGCGTGCCCGACGGTCCCGTGGTCACCGAGGCCGCGGCGCTGGCGATGGCGCACGGTGCCCGCCGCGTCCTCGGCGCGGACGTGGCCATGGCGCTCACCGGCGTCGCCGGCCCCACCGAGCAGGAAGGCCGGCCGGTCGGCACCGTGTGCATCGCGGTCGTGACGCCGGACGACACGGTGGCGCGGACGATCCGTTTCGGTGGCGACCGCCAGCAGGTGCGCGAGATGAGTGTGATCAGCGGCCTCGACCTGGTGCGGCGCACGTGCACACCTGGCGCGCCGGACCCGCCACTACGCTGACCGGGCGCCTCTGTAGCTCAAAGGAGAGAGCAGCGGGTTTCTACCCCGTCGGTTGTGGGTTCGAGTCCTACCGGAGGCACGCGGGTCTGCCTGCCGGAGCGGAATTCGCCCGTCCGCGCCTTACCCTTGATGCGTCTCGCTGGCAACTCGGAAGGGGCCGCATCCCGTGAAGTTCAAGAAGGGCGACACCGTCATCTACCCCCAGCACGGTGCGTGCATCGTCCAGGGCACGAAGAAGATGGACGCATTCGGCTCCACGCAGGAGTACCTGATCCTGAAGACGGTGATCAACGAGATGACGTTGTCCGTACCCACGGCCAAGGCGGCCGAGGTCGGCGTGCGCCCGCCGGTGAACCCCGATGAGCTCGAGGACCTGGTGTCGGTGCTGTCCAAGCCGGACCCGCGCGTGCCGAGCAACTGGAGCCGGCGGTTCAAGAACCACCAGGAGAAGCTCAAGTCGGGTGACGTCTACCAGGTCGCCGAGGTGGTCCGCAACCTCGCGGCGCGCAACCGTGACGCGTCGCTGTCCGCGGCGGAGCGCACGATGTACGACCGGGCACGGATCAACCTGATCAGCGAGATCGCTCCGGCGCTCAAGGTCAGCGCCGACGACGCCGAGAAGTACCTGGACGAAGCGTTGGCCAGAGGCGTGCTCAAGCCGGGCAAGGACGCCAAGAAGTCCTGACCCCGACGGCCCGGGGGGCGCTCGGCGCAGGGCCGAGCCGCCATGGTGACGAAGAGTGGTATCTCGACTACAAACGGGGGTCGGGAGATGATACCCTTTCGGTGACGCAATGCGCTGGCGGTTCGCATTGACGAGGCGACAACGTTGACATGCGTCGAGTCAGCCCGACTACCGAAAGCAGGTTCTCCCGTGAAGCGTTTCCTCCTCTCCGTCGCCGTCCGCGTCGCCTCGATCAGCCCGGTGGTGCTCGCCGGCCTGGCCGTCGTGTCCCCGAAGAACGTCATCTGGCGCTGAAAGGGTTTGTGATGAAGCGATTTCTTGTCTCTGTTGCTGTTCGTGCGATGTCGGTGAGCCCGGTGCTGTTGGCCGGTCTGGCGGTCGTGTCCCCGAAGAACGTCATCTGGCGCTGAAAGGGTTTGTGATGAAGCGATTTCTTGTCTCTGTTGCTGTTCGTGCGATGTCGGTGAGCCCGGTGCTGTTGGCCGGCCTGGCCGTCGTGTCCCCGAAGAACGTCATCTGGCGCTGAACGGGTTTGTGATGAAGCGCATTCTTGTCTCCCTCACCGTCCGTGTCTTGTCGGTCAGCCCGGTTGTCCTCGCCGGCCTGGCGATTCTCCCCCCGAAGAACGTCATCTGGCGCTGAGCGTCTAGAATGCCGGGCGCTGGAGCGCTCGGCGGCGCCCCAGGAGCCTGGTGGCGCGCTCAACGGCGGGGTGGCGTCGGCTCGGCAAGAGGGCCTTTCGCGATCGTCGCCGACTTGACAGGATTTGAACAATGGCAGGCCAGGCGGGAGAGAACCGAGTTCGCAGCCACGGCCCGTGGGTGTTGACGGCGAGCCTGGCCATTGCCGCGGGCGTTCTGTGGTGGCTGATCTTCGCTCGCGTCCACGCGGTGCGCGCCGAACCGTGGCCGTGGTGGGTGCTGCTCTCGCTGTTCGTCGGCGGACGATTCATGCGCGTCGAGTTGCGGCTGGTCGGGACGCAACCGATCAGCTTCGTCATGACCGACGTCGCCTTCGCGGTGACCCTGCTGCTCGGCGACCTGTGGGTCATCCCTGTCGGGCTGGTGACCGGCGCGGTGATCTCCGAGATCCACCGGCCGGCGAGCGCCGTCAAGGTTGCCTTCAACCTCTCCCAGGAGCTGGTCGGCACCGCGCTCGGGGTGATCGCCTTCGCCGCGATCCGCGACGACGCGCCCGTGTCGCTGCGCACCGGCATGGCGACGATCTGCGGCGTCGTGGTGATGGGCGCGGCCAGCACGGTTGCCGTGATCGCCGTGACCCGCGTCGCCAGCGGCACGTGGGAACGGATGTCACTGGCCAGCATCGGCGCCAGCCTGATCGGATCGCCGGCAAACGGTGCCGTCGCCTTGCAGGCCGTCTACATCGGTTACGTCTCGCCGTGGTTGGCGCTGGTGCCGGTCGGGTTCATCGCCGTGCTGCTGGTCGGCTACCGCGAC
Organism: uncultured Ilumatobacteraceae bacterium; assembly: GCA_964565975.1. Taxonomy (GTDB): domain Bacteria; phylum Actinomycetota; class Acidimicrobiia; order Acidimicrobiales; family Ilumatobacteraceae; genus JAKOUY01. The sequence continues at coordinate 12,425 of CAZMHG010000023.1, forward strand.
GTGCGCGACCAACGGTCGGTGACCGACCGAACCGAGTTGCTGTACCGGGCGACGTCGGCGCTGCACGAGCAGGAGAACATCGACGACGGGCTGATGTCCGTGCTGTCCGAGGTCCGTCATGCGCTGCGCGCCGATTGGGCGAAGATGATCCTGTTCACGCCGGAGGGCGCGGTGACCTGTGTCGACCGTGCCGGCGCCGCGGTCCAGCCGATGACCGCCGCGCCGCCGACCGAGGAATCCGCCGCTCGGCGCCTGGGCGACGAGCTGAACGGGGTCACGATGTTCGTACCGGGATCGGCCGCCGCGGATTCGGGCCCCGTGTCGGTGTTCGGGCCCGGCGTGGTGATCGCCGCGCCGCTCACCCGCTCCAACCAGGCAGCGGGCGTCCTGCTCGTCGACGGGCGCGACGCCACGGCCGACCGCGTCGGGCAGAACGAGCTCGGTGTCGTCGGCATGATGGCCAAGCAGATCGGCGTCGCCCTGGAGCGCGGATATCTGGAACGTTCGTTGCACCAACTGGTCGAGCTGGAGCGCCAGCTCACCCGCCAGGCGTACTACGACGGGATCACCGGCCTGGCCAACCGTCATTACCTGGCGACCGACCTCGACCGGCTGATCGAGAGCCCGCCGACGCACGGGACACATGCCGTGCTGATGGTCGACCTCGACGACTTCAAGGTGGTCAACGACTCGCTCGGCCACGTGGCCGGCGACCAGTTGCTGGCCGTCATCGCCCAACGGCTCGTCGGTTGTGTCGGCGCGACGGGACTCGTCACGCGCATCGGCGGTGACGAGTTCGCCATCGTGCTGCGCAACGCCGAGGACGCGACCATCGATCGGGTCGCCGCGTCGGTGATCAGCGCCACCTCGCAGCCCGTTCACGTCGACGGTCGCGACGTCACCGTCGGTGCAACGGTGGGTATCCGGACGACCATGGGCGCGCCAGATCTGCCGACGGATCTGCTGCGCGACGCCGACCTGGCCCTCTACAACGCCAAGGGCCTCGGCAAGGGACGCGCCCTGCGCTACGAGCGATCGATGTACCAGACGGCCCAGGAACGCCTGGAGCTGACCGCCGCGCTGGCCCTCGCCGTCGAGCGCGACGAGTTCTTCCTGGTGTTCCAACCGATCTACGACATGACCAGCAACAACGTTGCCGGGGCCGAGGCGTTGCTGCGCTGGCAGCATCCGACACGCGGCGAGGTCGGGCCGGGCGCGTTCCTGCGGCTCACCGAGGAGTCCGGCCTGATCGTCGACGTCGGCCGGGTCGTGCTGCGCAAGGCGCTGCGACAGCTCGCCGACTGGGAGCCACACCTCGCCGACGGCTTCTATCTCTCGGTCAACGTCTCGCCGCGGCAGCTGAAAGAACCACGGTTCGCCGACGACGTGCTCGAATTGCTCGAGTGGTCCGGGGCAAATCCCAGGCGATTGGTGCTGGAGATCACCGAGTCGATCTTCATCGACGACCCGGCGCAGACCGAGACCGTGATGAGCAAGATCGCCAAGACCGGTGTCCGCTTCGGTCTCGACGACTTCGGGACCGGATACTCCTCGCTCTCACAGCTCCAGCAGCTGCCGCTGTACCTGGTGAAGATCGACCAGTCGTTCACCGCGCAACTGGGCCTGGTGCGCGAGGGCAGCGTGATCGTCCGGGCGATCATCCAACTGGCCAAGGCGATGCACCTCGCCGTCGTCGCCGAGGGCGTCGAGCGTGCCGACCAGCGCACGATGCTGCTGCAGGCCGGCTGCGTGCTGGGTCAAGGTTGGCTGTACGGCAAGCCGATGCCGCCGGGGGTTCTGGGGCATTACGATCCTGATTCGAATCG
>CAZMHG010000024.1:0-14200 GCA_964565975.1 uncultured Ilumatobacteraceae bacterium
TACAGCAAGCACTCCCCCGCCCTGCCGTTGTACACCGCGGACGACGTGGCCAAGGTCCTGCCGCTGATGCGCGCCGTGCCCTACGACACCGACACGGAGCTGACCGGCAACCACCGGTCACCGGGCGACCGACCGTCCGGGACGCGCTCGGACGATCGCGTGACCATTCGGCTGACCAGGGCCGCGCACATCCTCGGCTCGGCGTCGGTCAACGTGTGGACGCCGTCGGCCGCGGTGCTGTTCAGCGGCGACCTCGGCCGCCACGACCACCCGGTGCTCAAGCCACGCGACACACCGCAGGGCGCGCCGTACGTGCTGATCGAGACGACCTACGGCGACCGCGAGCACCCGGAGCCGGCGAACCTGCCCCACGAGGGATTCGCCGACGTGATCCGCCGCACGATCGCCCGCGGCGGGACGGTGCTCGTACCGGCCTTCGCCATCGACCGCACCGAGGTCGTGCTGAAGACGATCTCGGACATGGAGCGCGACGGCCGGATCCCCGACGTTCCGGTGTACGTCAACTCGCCGATGGGCGTGCGCGCCCTGCGGGTGTACCAGAGCCTCGCCGACGAGTTGCGCCCGGACATGCGCGACAAGGACTTCGTCGCGATCCCCGACCTGACCGCGGTCGAGTCGACCGAGGACTCCAGGGCGCTCACGGCGCCGGGCGGGCACGGCCCGAGCGTGATCATCTCGTCGAGCGGCATGGCCACCGGAGGTCGTGTGCTGCATCACCTGGAGCAGTTGCTGCCCGACGCGCGCAACGCCGTGGTGCTGACCGGCTACCAGGGTGTCGGCACGCGCGGCCGCCAGCTCAGCGAGGGGGCCACGCAGATCAAGATCCATGGCAAGTACGTGCCGGTGAACGCCGAGATCTACCACGACCACGAGTTCTCGGTGCACGCCGACTGCTCGGACCTGATGGACTGGCTGCGCGCCCTGCACCCCAAGCCGACACAGCTGTTCTGCGTCCACGGCGAGCCCGACGCCGCGGCAGCGTTCGCCGCCAAAGCCCGCGGCGAGCTGGGGATCAACGCCGTGGTGCCCCGGCTCGGCGAGGTGGTCGTGCTCGACAAGGCGGGTGCCCCCGCACCCGTCGTGCGCGCGGCAGGCACACCCCCAAGCACACCCGTGACGACACGCGCGACGGCACCAGCGACACGCGCGACGGCGTCGTCAGACGGCGCCCGGTCGAGCGCGCCGGCAGCGACCAGCGCGCCGGCCGTGGCCGGGCTCCGCTACCGGCTGTTGACCGGGGCGGACGACGACGCGTTCTGCAAGCGGGTCAGCGATGCACTCGGCGAGGGCTACGTCCTGCACGGGTCGCCGGCGATCGCCTTCGACGGCACCCGAGCGATCGTCGCCCAGGCGATCGTCGCCCAGGCGATCGTCCGGCCAGACGCGCGCGACGAACCGGTGGTCGACGACGAGCCCTCCGAGGGCAAGGACCCCGACGCCACCACGCGTGTCGACGGGCCGGTCGGCCAGGACGACTGACCCGGCCACCGTCGCGCGGGGCCTGCCGTAACCTCGCCGGGATGACCTGGCAACCGAGCGACGACCGATACACCTCGATGCAGTACCGCACGTGCGGGCGGTCCGGGCTGAAGCTCCCCGCGATGAGCCTGGGGTGGTGGCAGAACTTCGGCGACGACGTGCCATTGGATCGGCAGCGGGCGATCGCTCTGCGGGCCGTCGACCGGGGCGTGACGCACGTCGACCTGGCCAACAACTACGGACCGCCGTACGGCGAGGCCGAGCGCAACCTCTCGCGCATCCTCGCCAGCGACCTCGGGGCGCATCGTGACGAGCTGATCATCAGCACCAAGGCCGGCTGGGACATGTGGCCAGGACCGTACGGGTTCGGCGGCAGCCGCAAGTACCTGATCGCCAGCCTGGACCAGTCGTTGCGCCGGATGGGCCTGGACTACGTCGACATCTTCTACCACCACCGCCCGGATCCCGAGACGCCGCTGGAGGAGACGATGGGCGCCCTCGACCAGATCGTGCGCAGCGGCCGGGCGCTGTACGTCGGTGTGTCCAGCTACTCGGCGACGGACACCCGCCGGGCGCACCGGCTGCTCGCACAGCTGGGCACGCCGCTGACGATCCATCAACCGTCGTACAGCATCCTCAACCGGTGGATCGAGACCGACGGGTTGCTCGACGCCGCCGGCGAGCTGGGCATCGGGCTGATCGGCTTCAGCGCGCTGGCCCAGGGCCAGCTGACCGGCAAGTACCTCGACGGCGTGCCCGGCGACTCGCGCGGCGCCCGCACGACCGGCCACGCGGTCGAGTTCGACGGTGCGATGGCCGACTCGATGCGCCGCCGCCTGCTCGGCCTGCGCGACATCGCCGCCGGGCGCGGATGCTCGATGACCCAACTGGCCCTCGGCTGGTGCCTGCGCGACCCGCGGATGACCTCGCTCGCGCTCGGGGCGTCCAGCGTGGATCAGCTCGACCACAACCTGGACGCGATCGACCTCTTCGCCAACTCACCGCTGACCGCCGACGAGCTCGCCCGGATCGACGCGCTCTCGGCCGACGAGGGCGTCGACCTGTGGGCCGGAGCGCGGCGCAGCACTGCCTGAGCGCCCGCGGCTGAGCGCCCGCGGTGCACGCCCGGCACGGCACACTGGGCAGCGTGGAACGTGGGCAGCTGCGCGTCTACCTGGGCGCCGCGCCCGGCGTGGGCAAGACCCACGCGGCACTCGACGAAGCCCGGCGACGCCAGAGCCGCGGGGCCACCACAGCCGTCCTCGCCGTCGGCGACGCGCCGGGCGGCGCAGCGACGCCACGTGGCGCCGAGAGCTCGGGCGCGCTGCTCGACGGGCTGGCGCGCATCCCGCTGCGCAGCGACGGCTCACCCGACGTCGCCGCGGCGATCGCGCTCGCTCCTGCGGTGATCGTGCTCGACGATCTGGCGGCCCGGAGCCCGGACGGGTCGGCGCGCCACGCGCTGGTGGCCGGCCTGCTCGACGCCGGCTGCGACGTGATCGGCACGGCCAACGTCACCGAGATCGCCTCGCTCTCCGACGTCGTCACGGCGATCACCGGGCACCGGCCGCACGCCACCGTGCCCGACGCGCTGTTGCGCGACGGCGCACAGGTCGAGCTGGTCGACATGGCACCCGAGGCGCTGCGCCGCCGGCTGGCCCACGGACACGTCCACACGGCCGAGCACGACATCGGCGAGCGTGCCGCACTGTTCCGGCCAGAGGTGCTCGGTGCGCTCCGCCGGCTGACGTTGCAGTGGCTCGCCGAACGGGTCGAAGAGACGCTCGACGCGGGGCGCGGCGCGGGCGACCTGCGCGAGCGGGTCGTCGTCGCGCTCAGCGGGCAGGACGCCGGCGACGTGATTCGCCGCGCGGCGCGCCTGGCCGGGCGGTCCGGTGGCCAGCTGATCGGCGTGCACGTCGCCGGCGACGACGCCGAACCCGGCCCGCTCCTGGAGCAGCAACGCGAGGTCCTCGTCGCCCTCGGCGGCACCTACCGCGAGGTCGTCGCCGAGCCGGTGACCGGCGCGCTGGCCGAGTTCGCCCGAGCAAGCGGTGCGACGCAGGTCGTCGTCGGCGACGACCATCTGCACGCACCGGCCCGCGCCGAACTGGCTCGCCGGCTCGCCGCCGGGCGTCCATCGCCAGACCTGCACGTGGTACTCGGGCAACGCCAGCCGAACGCGCCCGGCCCGACGACGCGGCCACGGCACGGGCGGTTCGCCGTCACGCACCGCTATGGCGCCTACGCCTGGCTGCTGGCAGTCGCCGGACCGCCGCTGCTGACGTTCCTGCTCACGCTCGCCCGCCGGCACGTCGCCGTGGGAACCGCGCTGCTCGCCGACTTGTGCGTGGTACTCGCCGCCTCGGCCCTCGGCGGCATCGGCCCCGGGCTGGCCGCGTCCGGTTTCGGGTTCGTCCTGACCAACTGGTACCTGACCCCGCCGCTGCACACGCTGGACATCGCCGCCTCGCAGAACGTGGTCGCCCTGTCGGTCTTCGTGCTGATCACCGGCGTCGTCAGCCTGCTGGTGTCCCGCGCCACCCGCCGCGCGGGCGAGGCCCGCCGAGCCACCGCGCAGGCCCACGCCTTGGCGCGCTCGTCGGCCACGCTCGTGGGCGCCGCGGACCCGCTCCCCGACCTGCTCGAACAGCTGCGCGCGACCTTCGACCTGCCGGCGGCATCCGTGCTCGAGCGTGAGGGCGCCGGGTGGTGGCCGGTGCACACCTCCGGAGAACCTGCGCCGATGAGCCCCGACGAGGGCACGGCGTTCGACCTCGGCCACGACGGCGAGCGATACCTGGTGGTCACCCGGGGCGCGCTCGAAGCGGAGCAGGTGCGCGTCCTGCGCGGCTTCGCCGACCAGCTGGCACTTGCCCTGCGGTCGCGTGACCTGCGCGCCGAGGCCGCCGAGGCCGACCGTCTGGCCGAAGCCGACGCCTTCCGCTCGGCGATGTTGCAGGCGGTCTCGCACGACTTCCGAACCCCGCTGGCGACGATCCGCGCCGCGGCCAGCGGGCTGCTCCAGCCCGGCGTGGCGTTCGACCCGACCGATCGCGACCAGCTGTTGTCCGACATCGACGGGGCGGCGGCGAAGCTGGACCGGATGGTCGCCAACCTGCTCGACATGACGCGGCTCCAAGCCGGCGGGCTGCACCTGCACCGCGCGCCCACCGCGCTGGAGGAGGTCGTCGCCGCAGCCGTGCAGTCGGTCGACGCCGCGGCCGGGCGGGTGCGGGTCGCCGTGTCCGACGATCTGCCGCTGGTCGACGCCGATGGCGCGCTGTTGGAGCGCGCCGTGGCCAACCTGCTGTCCAACGCGGTCGCCTGGTCGCCGGCCGAGCACCAGGTCGTCGTCGACGCCTACCTCGCCGGCGCAGTCGTCGAGCTGCGGATCCGCGACCGCGGGCCAGGCATCCCCGCGGCGCGCCGGGCGCAGCTGTTCGAACCGTTCCAACGCGCCGGCGACCGCTCGCACGACGCGGGTGTCGGTCTCGGCCTGGCGATCGCCCGCGGCTTCGTCGAAGCGATGGGCGGGCGGCTCACGGCCAACGACACGCCGGGCGGCGGCCTGACGATGTCCATCGGCCTGCCGGTGCACGCCGGCGAGGACGCCACGCGATGAGCCGGATCCTGGTCGTCGACGACGAGCCGCAGATCCTGCGCGCGCTCGAGATCAACCTGCGTGCCCACGGCTACACCATCGACCAGGCCGCGTCCGGCGAGCAGGCCCTCACCCTCGCCGCGTCCAACGCGCCCGACCTCGTGCTGCTCGACCTCGGCCTGCCCGGCCTCGACGGGCTCGACGTGATCCGCGGGCTGCGCGGCTGGTCGACCGTGCCGATCCTGGTGGTCTCGGCGCGCGAGGGCGACACCGCCAAGGTCGACGCGCTCGACGCCGGCGCCGACGGATCCCGTCGTGCGCACGGCCGACTTCGTCGTCGATCTCGTGCGCACGAAGGTGACCCGCCCGCCCGGCGCCAGCGGCGACGCCGCAGAGGTCCACCTCACGCCGATCGAGTGGGCGATCGTCGACCACCTCGCCCGTCACCCCGGTCGGCTGGTGACGCAACGTCAGCTCCTCCAGCACGTGTGGGGTCCGCAGTACGCGCGGGAGACGAACTACCTGCGCGTGCACCTGGCGGCGATCCGCCGCAAGCTCGAACCGGAACCGGGCCGGCCGCGGTACTTCATCACCGAACCGGGCATCGGCTACCGGTTCGAACCGGGGTCTTGACGAGTTCTTGACGCGCCCCGCCCCTGTCTTGTCGTGGCGGAGGCGGACGGCAACGCCGCACCGGCGTTGAGTGACGGTGTGATCCTCGAAGACCAGCTCACCGCAACCGCGACGGCGACCACGACCACGACGGCGTCGCCGGCAACCCCGGAACCCGGTCGCCGGCCGGGGCGTCGCACACCATCGCTGCCCGGCAGCGGCACCCGGTCGAGCACACGGCACCAGGTCGCCCACCTGCGCGAGCCGATCGGCTACCGGTTGAAGAAGCGGCTCCTCGGCACGCCGCTGCACTCCGAACGCTTGGAGCACGAGACGTTGGGCAAGCCGACCGCACTCGCCGTGTTCGCCTCGGACTGCATCTCCTCGTGCGCCTACGCGACCGAGGAGATCATGCGCGTGATGTTCGTCGGGGTCGGCATGCTGGCCTTCACCCTGGTCACGCCGATCACGATCGCCCTGCTCGTCGTCCTCGGCTTCCTGATCCTGTCCTACCGCCAGACGATCAAGGCCTACCCGTCGGCCGGTGGCGCGTACATCGTCACCCGCGACAACTTCGGCGTGCTGCCGGCGCAGGTCGCCGGCGTCGCGTTGCTCACCGACTACATCCTCACCGTCGCCGTGTCCATCGCCGCGGGCACCACCGCACTCGCCTCGGCGTTCCCGGCGCTGGAGCGCTACCACCTGATCATCAGCATCTCCTTCGTCGCGCTGATCGCCTACGGCAACCTGCGCGGCACGAAGGAATCCGGGAAGCTGTTCGCCGTCCCGACCTACTTCTTCATCGTCAACATGCTGTTGATGATCGGCGTCGGGATGGTCCGCTACGTCCAGGGCTCGCTCCACCACAACGCGACCAACCTGCCCGGCATGCTGACGCCCGACGCCGTCGCCCACAGCGGATGGGTCGGCGGCGCGGCGATCCTGCTCGTGCTCAAGGCGTTCGGCTCGGGCGGTTCGGCGGTGACCGGCGTCGAGGCGATCTCCAACGGCGTCCCCGCGTTCCGCAAGCCGGCGTGGCGGAACGCCAGCGACACGCTCGTCGTGATGGGCGTTCTGCTCGGCGTGATGTTCCTCGGCCTGTCGTTCCTGACGTCCAAGGTCCACGCCGTGCCGTACGCGGACGAGGTGCCCTCGGTGCTGTCGCAGGTTGCCAAGCTGGTCTACGGCACCGGACCCTTCGGGCACCTGCTGTACCTGCTGCTCCAGTCCGGCACGATGCTGATCCTCGTCCTCGCGGCGAACACCAGCTTCGCCGACTTCCCCCGGCTGGCCTCGTTCCACGCCGGCGACAACTTCATGCCCCGCCAGCTGCGCATCCGCGGCCACCGGCTGGTGTTCTCCAACGGCATCGTGTTCCTCGCCGGCGCCGGCATCGCCACGCTGATCGCCACCAACGGCAAGGTCAGCCGGTTGATCCCGCTGTACGCGATCGGCGTGTTCACCAGCTTCACGCTGTCGCAGGCCGGCATGGCCAAGCACCACCTGACGCATCGCGAGCCGAAGTGGCGGACCGGGTTGGCGATCAACGCGACGGGAGCGGTGCTCTCGTTCATCGTCCTGATGATCGTCGCCTCGATGAAGTTCATGGAGGGCGCCTGGGTGATCATCCTGCTCGTCCCGGTGCTGGTGTTCGGGCTGATGCGGCTGAACAAGGCGTACGCCGCCGAGGCGGTCGAACTGCTCGACAACGCCGCCGTCCTGGCCGTCGTCCCGACCCGCCGCAAGCACTCCGTGCTCGTCCTGGTCGACGCGCTCGACGCTGCCGCCGCGCGGGCGATGCAGTACGCACGCACGCTCGACCACTACGACCTGCGCGCCGTGCACTTCGACATCGACCCGTGGACCACCAAGCAACTGACCGACTCGTGGGCCGAGCTCGGCCTGGCGCGCTTCCCACTGGACATCCTCGAGTGCCCGGACCGGCGGGTCGCCCGCGCCGCGCTGGAGCTGGCCGACCAGGTGACGGCCGACGGGAGCACCGAGCTGACCGTCCTGATCCCGCGACGCGAGTACCGCAAGGCGTGGCACCGGATCCTGCACGACCGCTCGTCGAACCCGATCGCCGCGGCGTTGTCCGGCCTGGCGCACTGCAACGTGACCATCGTGCCCTATCACCTGGGGACCACCGTCGCCGCGGACCTGCCGGTCGACGGCGCACACCCCACCGTGGCGACCCCGGCGCCGGACGAATCGGCAGCCCGGCGTGCCAAGGGCTTCGGGCGCCCGTCGGCGACGCTCGACCCGTCCGTGCTCCCCGCCAACCGGACGCGTGTCATCGACGTGACCACCCGTGACCGGGTCACCCTGCACGGCCGGGTCCGGGCGATGCGGGTCCAGCCGTGGGCCGGCAACCCGGCGTTGGAGTGCTCGCTGGCCGACGAGACCGGCAGCGTGTCGCTGATCTTCCTCGGGCGCCGCGAGATCGCCGGCGTCCGCCTGGGAACGGTGATGAGCGCGACCGGTGTGGTCGGCGAGCATCACGGCCGGCGGGGAATGCTCAACCCGTCGATCGAGCTGATCTCCGCGCCACCCGAGCCGGCCGCGCCGATGCACTGACGCCCCGACCTCGTCGCATCGCGGTGTATCACGCTCCGCGCCCGGCCCTCTGCACCACGTAGTACCGTCCGAGCCGGCGCACGAGAAGGAGCACCGATGAGCGAACTCGATCTCGCTCTGCAGATCTTCTCGATCCTCCGCCAGCTGGCGGAGCGACCGAACCAAGCGATCACCAGTGCCCTGGACGCCGTGACCTCCGGCGCGGTCGGCCAGCTGCAGCGCATCCAGGTCGAAGCCAAACGCTTCGTCGACGAGGCGACCACCGCCGCGGCCACCGCGCTCGACGCGGCCAAGGCCGCCGTCACCAGCGCCGAGGCCGCGCTGGACACGGCCAAGCAGCAGGCGACGGGTGCGCTGGCCGACGCCCAGCGGGCGATCGACGACGCCACGACCCAGGGCACCCAGGCGGTGCAGGCAGCCACCCAGCAGGCCGACCGGATGCGGGCCAACGCGCTGGCCGCGGCACTCGACCCGCAGCAGCTGGCCGACGCCGAGGCCCGCGCCCGGAAACTGGTCGACGACGCCCAGGCGGCCGCGGCGAAGCTGCTCGCCCAGGCCCAGGCCGGCCTCGCCAAGGTCACCTCGGCGGCCGAGCAGGCTGCGGCAGCGGCGAAGAAGATCGTCGACGACGCCACGGCCAGCGCTGCCGAGCTGCAGACGCAGCTCACCGATCTGGTCGACCAAGCCCAGCAGCAGATCGCCACCAAGGTCGCCGAGCTCACCCAGGCCGCGCAGAACGCCCTCGGCCAGGTGGCCGCGTTCCCCGACCGGGCGACGGCGTTGGCCGAGGACGCCCAGCGCGCCGTCGCCGGGGCGATCGGCAACACCGGGAACCTGATCGGCCTGATCGCCCAGGCGCTCGTCTACCTCAAGTCCACGCTCTTCCCCGACGAGCCGGCGTTCCAGGTGGTCGCGTATCGCGACCCGTCGGACACGACCAAGCCGGGCATCGGCCTCAGCTGGATCCAGGGCGGCGTCACCGCGCTCTTCGCCTACGTCCCCGAGCTGGGCACCCCGCTCGGCACGTTCGCCGCCAAGATCGAGACGCTCAACGGTCAACCGGCGACGTGCACGCTCGGGTCCAGGTTCCACGTCGACCTCACGGTGTCGGGCACGCAGCAGCTGACCATCCCGCTCGGCGGGGCGCCGGTGCCGGCGACGGACGGGTCGATCGGTCTGGCCCTGGTGCTCGACACGTCGGGCGTCACGCCGCGCCTGCCCAGCTTCCTCACCGCGTCGCCCGGCACGCCGCACGTCACCCTCGGTCTGCGCGCTGCCGGCGGGCAGTGGCACTACCAGCTCGGCGCTGAGCTGGCCGGGGTCAGCTGGGGTGTCGACCTCGCCAAGCTGCTCGACCCGATCCCCAACCTGCTCGGGCTCGACGACTTCCGCGAGCAGCGCACCTTCGGCCTGATGCTCGCCGACGGCCAGTTCACGATGAGAGAGACCGTGGCGTCGTGAGTGACCCGCTCGAGCTCGACGCCGACCTGGTCATCAGCGGCCCGCTGTCTGCACCCGCCGGTGGCACCCTGCCCGCCGGCGTGCTGGCGCTCGCCGCGGCACGCCTAGACATCAGCGCAGGGTTCGACCTGCCCGGCGTGCAGGCCCGCGCCCAGCGATTCGGCGCCGACGCCGTCGCCGGGTTCAGCCTGAACCGCGCCGGCAACCTGCTCGGCGGCTACCTGCTGCTGCAACCGCCGGTGCCACGCGGACCCGAGGCGATCGCCGTCGCGCTGCAGGGCCCGATGCCCGGCGGCGGGTTCCTGGAGCACGACCGGGCACACGACACCTACCGCGGCGCGATCGGCGTCGACCTCGGGTTCGTCGTCGTCTCCGGCTACGCGTCGATCTCCGTCGGTGACCCGATCTCTGTCGTCGCCCTGCTGTCGGCCTCGTTCCGCCCGCCGATCCAGCTGTCGTTCGGGTTCACGCTCGTCGGGGTCGGCGGCGTCGTCGGCATCAACCGCGGCGTCGACCGCGACGCCCTGCAGGAGGCCACCTTCAGCGGCGCGATCTCGGCTATGTTCTTCCCCACCGACCCGATCGGCGAGGCCGACAAGGTCCTCGCGGCGATCGACGGTTGCTTCCCCGTGCGCCCGGGCGAGTTCTTCGGCGGGCCGATGCTCAAGCTCGGCTGGGGGACGCCGACGATCGTCTCGGCGACGATCGCGGTGATCGCCGGAACCTCCGGCGTGCTGATTCTCGGCAAGTTCGCCATCTCGCTGCCGTGCGAGGACGTGCCCTTCGCCGTGCTGCAGGTGACCGTGCTCGGCGTCATCGACGCCAGCGGCGTCAGCGTCTTCGGGTCCTTGGTCAACTCGCACATCGGCCCGATCACCGTCAGCGGTGACGCCGCGTTCGTGCTCACCAGCGGGCCGTCGGGCACGATGGCGCTCAGCGTCGGCGGGTTCCACCCCGACTACAAGCCGCCGCCGGGGATCAGGCCGATGCAGCGCATCGGTGCCGAGATGTCGATGCTGCCCTTCGCCACGGTGCGCATCGAGGGCTACGTCGCCGTGACATCCGACTCGATCCAGTTCGGCGGCAGCGTGCGGCTCAAAGCCGACGTCGTCGTCGCCTCGATCGAGGGGTCCGCGGCGTTCGACGCGCTGATCCTGTTCTCGCCGTTCCGGTTCACCGTCGACTTCCGCGGCTCGATCGCGGTCCGCGCCTTCGGTGTGCGGATCTGCTCGGTCGGGCTGAGCGCCAAGATCAGTGGACCGGGCCGGTGGCTGATCAAGGGCGAGGTGACGGTCGGCATCCTGTGGTGGGACCTCGACGTCCCCATCGAGCTGTCGTGGGGGGACGATCCACCCGAACCGCTGGCGACCGAACGCCCGCTCGAGCTGCTGCGCGCCGAGGTCCGCAAGCAGGACAACTGGCAGGCCACCGGCTACGGCGACCTGGGCGCATGGGTCGAGCTGTGCCCGGCCGATCCCCAGGGTTCGCCCTCTGGCGTGCTGTCGCCGGTCGGTGGGCTGTCGTTCCTTCAGCACGCCGTGCCGCTCGACCGGGAGATGACCCGGGTCGGCGGGCGCCGCTTGCCGGCTCCGGTGACCGTCACGATGCAGGTCGACGGCGCCCCGCCCAACCGCGACGCCCGTTTCCCGGCCGGGCACTTCTTCGACCGCAGCCGCGAGGAACTGCTCAGCGGGCAAGGTCTCGTGCCGGCCCACGCGGGCGTCGCGGTCGACGCCGGCACCAGGGTCGTCGCCAAGACGCTGACCAAGGGGCTCGACTTCGAGGACTTCATCCTCGACCCCGATGCCGGGCTCCTGCGACGGCGCGGCGTGCTGGAGACCGGGTTCGAACTGGCGATCTCGGTCGCCGGCGGCGCGGCGAGCAAGTTGCGAACCTACCGAGAAGCCGCGGTCGTCGTGCCCGCGTTCGTCGTCAACCGGATGGTGGCCAATGGATGAGCTCGGATCAGCGGTCTTCATCGCCGCGGTGCGCGGCGCACTCGCCCAGCGCGGCGCGGCGCCAGGCGCCGGCCTGGCCCGCCTGCGCGCAACGATCGACGTGTCGATCGCCGACGGCGACGGACCGTCGTCCGAGCCGGCGACGTTCGACCTGCTCGGACCCGGCGACGTGCGCGGCATCGCCGGGGCGCAGATCCTGCGCACCGACCCCAAGCCAGGCGCACACGACGTCGAGCCGAACTACGTGGCGATCATCGAGTTCGACGCGCCCGAGCTGCCCTGGGCGCTGAGCCCCGACCCGGGATCGGACACACGCGTCCAGCCGTGGATCGCCCTCGTCGTCGTGCCCGAGGACCAGGGTCAACTGCTCCAGGGCGCCGGCAGCACCTTGCCGACGTTGCGCTGCGCCGCGGATCTGCTGCCGCCGTGCGGCGAGTCCTGGGCCTGGGCGCACGCGCAGGTGGTCCCCACGGCCAACGGCGTGGAGCTGTCCGACCTGCTGGAGCAACCCGAGCACGCCGCCAGCACGCTCTCGCGGCTGGTGTGCCCGACGAAGCTGCAGCCGAACACGCGCTACCTCGCCTGTGTCGTGCCGACCTTCGCGGCCAGTGTCAAGGCTGCCAGCGGTGCCGAGCAGACCGGTCTCGGGCTGAGTCCGGCGTGGGGCGCCGATCCACAGGTGTCGCTGCCGGTGTACCACTCGTGGCGGTTCCGGACGTGTGACCGGGGCGACTTCGAAGAGCTCGCCAGGTTGCTCCACCCGGTGGTCGCCGACACCATCGCCGGACTCGGCCGGGTCGATCTGAGCCTGGCCCCAGAGGCGATCCCCGGGTTCGCCGATCCTGCGGTCCTACCGGCACTGCGCACGCTGCTGACCACCGAGCAGGAGTTCGACGCGTTGCGCAGCGAGCACACCGACCCGGCGGTCCAGCAGGCACTGGCCGCGATCGTCTCGCCCGACGCCGCACCGGCCGACCCACCCGAGGTCCGCCCACCGGTCTACGGACGGTGGCCCGCGCAGCTGACGTCACTGACGGCCGACACGCCGGGCTGGGTCGGCGACCTGAACCGTGCTCCGTCGCACCGCGTCGTCGCCCGGCTGGGTGCCGATCTCGTGCGCAAGCAGCAGGAGGAGCTCGTCGCCGACGCCCGGCGCCAGGCCGGCGAGCAGGCCGCCGCACAGGCAGCCCGCGACCGCCTGCGGCTCGGCGAACTGGCGGCGTCACGACTGGTGGCCCGGCGCTTCGACGGTGTGCCCGATCCCCGCCTGCTGGAGCAGGCCCGGCCGGCACTGACCGCCATCCCCAGCGGCGACGGCGGAACGATCGCCGCGACGATCGACGCGTCGACCATCGACCGCGCCGTGCTGGGGGCCGCGTGGAGCCGCACCAGCCGGCGCGCCGCAACGGCGATGCAGGTCCCGGCCGGCGCGCTGCGCAAGGCGTTGGTCGCGGGTGCGTTCGACCACCAGTTCACCGCACCGGCGGTAACCACACCACGGCTGACCACGGCCGGTTGAACGTCGTCTACGGCCGCGCCGGACTGCTGGACCGCCTGGAGTCGGGGCGCACCGTGGCCGATCTGATCAACGTGTCGTCGGGGGTCACGCAGGCCAGCCGGACGCTGGTCAGCGAGGTCGCCGCGATGCACCTCGACCTGGTCCCCGTGGAGCAACCGATCGAACACGTCGGCCCGGTGCACCATGGGCACTTCATCCCCACAGCCGGCCACCACGGCATCCTGGAGGACGACACCACCAACCCCTCGTTGGGCGTCGCACCGCACGACGACGCCCACGTGCTGCAGGAGATCATCGCCGAGGCGCACGGCCAGTCCCACGGGTTCGCCGGAACGATCGCCGCCGCTGAGGCCGCGACACCGGGCGACGCCGTGCAGATCGGCGACGCCGTGCAGATCGACACCGGGCACGTCGTGTTCGGCCAGTTCGAAGCGGGCGAGGTCCTGGCCGGCAACCAGGTGATCGCCGTCCCGGAGAACGTCACCCAGTCGCCGCTCGCCCAGGTGTTCGCCACGCGCGCGGTGAGCCAGATCACGCAGGAGGCTGCGACCGAGCTGACGACGATGGTCACCACGACCGCCGCGCAGTTCGGCGTCGCCGTGGCGGTCGACCCGACCGTGTTCACCGTGGACGCCGAGACCGCGACGCTGACGACCGAGTTCCGCCGGCGCGTCACGGGCGACGACGAGACCGCACCGCTGATGCTCTCGGGATCCGCGTTGCGCGCCAGCCTCGGCCTGAGCGTGCTCGCCCCGATCCGGCGCGACGCGCTCGACGAGGCCGGCCGCGCGAGCTTCGACCAGGCGGTCAACAGCGCGATCGCCGACACGTTGACCCCGGCGCTGGCGTTCCCCGCCGCTGCGCCGCCGCTGGCCGCCACCGCCGTGGCCGACGCCTGCCGCGCCGGCCTGGGCCCGGCCACGACGTACACGGCCGCGGCCAGCCGGTTGCTGAACATCGCCAACGCGG
>CAZMHG010000025.1:0-11727 GCA_964565975.1 uncultured Ilumatobacteraceae bacterium
AGCGCCTCGACGGTCCGGTGCGCGACAACGGCAAGATCATCCAAGAGCTCGAGGCCACGTTCCGCGGTGCCGGTTGGAACGTGATCAAGGTGATCCTCGGCTCGAAGTGGGACGAGCTGCTGGCCAAGGACAAAGACGGTGTACTGCTGAACAAGCTGAACACCACCGTCGACGGCGAGTTCCAGCGGTTCTCGGTGGAGAACGGCGCCTACATCCGCGAGCACTTCTTCGGCCCCGACCCCCGCCTGCGCCAGCTGGTCGCCCACCTCAGCGACGACGACCTGGTCAACCTGCCGCGTGGCGGCCACGACTACCGCAAGCTGTACGCGGCGTACAAGGCGGCCACCGAGAACCTCGGCAGCGGAGCCCCGACGGCGATCCTGTGCAAGACGATCAAGGGCTGGACGCTCGGCCCGGGCTTCGAGGGCCGCAACTCGACGCACCAGATCAAGAAGATGACCAAGGAGCAGATGCTCGAGCTGCGCGATCGGCTGCACCTGCACGACGAGATCAGCGACGAGCTGATCGAGCGCGAGGGCTTCCCGTACGTGCGGCCCGCCGAGGGCTCGATCGAGTACCAGTACATGGTCGAGCGCCGCCGGATGCTCGGCGGCAGCGTGCCCAAGCGCCTGGTGCGGGCGCGCAAGCCGCTCGCCCTCCCGGTTCCGGCGACCTTCGCCGAGATGGACAAGGGCAGTGGTGGGCAGGCCGTGAGCACGACCATGGGCTTCACCCGGCTGCTGCGCAACCTGTGCCGTGACGCCAACGTCGGCAAGCAGATCGTGCCGATCATCCCCGACGAGGGCCGCACGTTCGGCATGGATTCGCTGTTCCCCGAGCTGAAGATCTACGCCTCGCAGGGCCAGCAGTACGAACCGGTCGACCACGACCTGATGCTGCGCTACGCCGAGAGCTCGTCCGGTCAGATCCTGGAGGAAGGGATCACCGAGGCCGGGTCGATGTCCAGCTTCATCGCCGCCGGTACGGCGTACGCCAACCGCAGCGTGCCGATGATCCCCTTCTACACGTTCTATTCGATGTTCGGGTTCCAGCGCGTCGGCGACCTGATCTGGCAGGCGGCCGACGCCCGCGTGCGCGGCTTCCTGATGGGCGCGACGGCGGGGCGGACCACCCTGCTGGGCGAAGGGCTGCAGCACCAGGACGGGCACTCGCTGGTGCTCGCCAGCACGGTGCCGCCGATGCAGGCCTACGACCCGGCCTTCGCCTACGAGATCGGCACGATCGTGCGCTCCGGCATCGAGCGGATGTACGGCGGCACGCACCCCGACCCCGACGTGATCTATTACATCACCCTGTACAACGAGAACTACCCGATGCCCGCGCGGCCCGAGCACGTGACCGACGCCGACATCATGGGCGGCCTGTATCGCTACCAGGCCGCCCCCGACGGCGTCGCCGCCAAGGCGACGATCGTGTTCAGCGGCACCGCGTTCGGCGCGGCCAAGGCCGCCGCCGACGAGCTCGCCGCGCAAGGCGTCGGCGTCGAGCTGTGGTCGGCGACGTCGTACAAGGCGCTGCGCGACGAGGCCCTGACGACCGAGCGCTGGAACCGGCTGCACCCGGACGAGACGCCCCGCCTGGCGTTGGCCGCCCGCCTGCTGGCCGACGCGCCGGGGCCGATCATCGCCGTCAGCGACTACATGAAGATCGTGCCCGAGCAGATCGCCCGGTTCCTGCCCAGCCGCCACTTCGTGCCGCTCGGCACCGACGGCATGGGCCGCAGCGACACGCGCGAAGCGCTGCGCACGCACTTCGAGATCGACGCCGGCAGCATCGTGGTGGCCACGCTGTCCTGCCTGCACGCCGGCGACCAGGTACCCGTCTCCGAGGTGCGCGCGGCGATCTCCCGGCACGGCATCGATCCCGAGTCCCCGAACCCGGCGATCCTGGTCTGAGCCGCCTCGCCGTGCCCGGCGACCTGTACATCACCGGCGACCGCGTCGCTGACGGGCTGTTGAACGACGACGGCACGGCGCTGCTGATCGGCATGCTCCTCGATCAGCAGGTGCCGATGGAATGGGCGTTCCACGGCCCGCACACCCTGCTCCACCGGCTGGGCACGCTGGACGCCGCCGCAGTCGCCGGCCTTGGCGAGGATGCCGTCGTCGCCGCGGCGTGCGCCAAGCCGGCGATCCACCGCTTCCCCGCCTCGATGGGGCGGCGGATCCACGCGCTGTGCGCCACCCTCGCCGAGCACTACGCCGGCGACGGGGCCAACGTGTGGCGTGGCGCGCGGACCGGCGACGAGCTGTACGCCCGGCTGCGCACCCTGCCCGGCTACGGCGAGGAGAAGGCCAGGATCCTGGTCGCGATCCTCGGCAAGCGGATGGGCGTGCAGCCGCCCGGCTGGCGCGACGCGGCCGGGCCGTTCGGCGACCCTGAGCCACGCTCGGTGGCCGACATCACCGACCCGACGTCGCTGGCCGCGGTGCGGGCATGGAAGCAGGCGACCAAGCGCGCCGGCCGCGACAAGCAAGGCCGGCCGCTGCCCACCGCCGACCACAGCGCCGACACCGCCGCTGGCCGGCGGAGCTCACCGCACACCCCCTGAGTACGCTTCACTCAATGGATCAGCAGGACCGCACGACGCCGTTGCGGCGTGTGGACCTGGCGGGCAGCTCACTGCCCCACCGGTTCATGCAGCGGCTGTGGCGCCACGGATTCCGCTTCCTGTTCGTCCTCGACGCCGCAGCCCTGTATCTGGCGATGCTCGTCATCAACTTCGTTCGTGTCGGCGGGTTCAAGTTCCCTACGTTCGCCCCGGCCCACTACCTGGTCGGGTTCGCCATCGCCGCCGCGGTGTACCTGATCGTCAACTACTTCGCCGGTCTGTACGAACGCGAGCCACGGATCGGCGACATGCCGACCCTGCCGCGGGTGATCCTGTCGATGGCGATCGGTACCGCGTTCATCGGTCTGATCGAGCTGTTCCGGTACCGCGATCGCTACCTGATGCCCCGTGCCAACCTGGTCGCGCTGTTCTTCGTCGGTTCGGTCCTGCTGGCCGCCAACCGGCGGCTCAGCCTGTACATGGCCCGCAGGCGGCGCGGCCCGTCGCGTGTCCTGCTGGTGGGCAACCCGACGGCGATCCAGCTCGCCCGCGACCACTTCGCCCAGCGCCCCGGGCGAGCGATCGCCCACGTCGTCGGCGAGGTCGACGACGTCGAGCACCTGCTCGCCGCGGTCCACCGCTCGAAGCCGAGCGACGTCCTGCTCCTGGATCTGGCGGCATTCGACAACATGTTCCCCGAGCCGCTCAGCTCGCTGGACGACCTCGGCGTCGGCGTGCACCAGCGGGTCGGTGCGCACGAGACGCTGCTCGGCCTGCGCAGCGTGCGCGAGATCGCCGGCATGCCCTTCACCCGCCTGCGCGCCCACGAGATGTCGCGGCATCAGGCGCACCTCAAGCGGCTGTTCGACATCACCGTGCTGATCGCCACCCTGCCGCTCGTCGCCGTCGTGCTCGCCCTGCTCGCGCTGTACGTGCTGGTGTTCGCCGGGCGGCCGGTGATCTACCGCCAGGTGCGCATGGGGCAGGGCAATCGCTCGTTCACGCTGTACAAGTTCCGCACGATGACACGCGACGCCGAGCGCGACGGTCCGCAGCTGTCCGGGCACGGCGATCAGCGCGTCGTGCGCGGGCTCGGCTGGATGCGCGCGGCACGCGCCGACGAGCTGCCGCAGGTGTGGAACGTGGTGCGCGGTGAGATGTCGCTGGTCGGGCCACGTCCCGAGCGTCCGGAGCTGATCGCCGAGATCGAGCGCGTGGTGCCCGGTTACGCCCGGCGGCACTTCCTGGTCCCTGGGCTCACCGGCCTGGCCCAGGTCCAGGGCCGCTACGACACGCACGCCGACTACAAGCTCGGCTACGACCTGCAGTACGCGGTCAACTGGTCGCTGCTCCTCGACGTCCAGATCCTGATCCGCACGATCTGGACCGTGGTCAGCGGTCGTGTCTGAACCAGCGGTCGGCGCGCCGGGCGGCCGCGCTGTCGAGTGGCCGACGGTCTCGGTGATCATGCCGATCCGCAACGAGGCCACCGATCTCGCCCAGGCAGTCGACAGCGTCCTCGCCCAGGACTACCCGCGACCGTTCGACGTGTGCCTGGCCGTCGGCCCGTCGACCGATGGAACGGCGGACGTCGCCGCGGGCATCGCCGCCCGGCAACCACGCGTCACGATCGTCGACAACCCCAGCGGACGCACCCCGGCCGCGCTGAACGCGGCAATCGGCGCGACGGCCGGCGAGGTGGTGGTGCGCGTCGATGGCCACGCCGAGCTGTCCCCCGGCTACATCCGCCTCGCCGTCGGGGCGCTGCTGGCGACCGGCGCGGCCAACGTCGGCGGCGTCCAGCAGGCAGCAGGGGTGACGCGCTTCGAGCGTGCCGTCGCCGCAGCGATGCGCAGCCGCTTCGGCACCGGCGGCGCCAGGTTCCACGTCGGTGGCGCGGCCGGGCAGGTCGACACGGTGTACCTCGGCGTGTTCCGCCGATCGTGGCTGGAACGCGTCGGCGGATACGACGAGCGGCTGGTGCGCAACCAGGACTACGAGCTGAACATCCGCCTGCGCCAGGCCGGCGGCGTGGTCTGGTTCGATCCCAGGTTGTCGGTCGGCTACCGGCCACGGTCCACGTGGGCCACGCTGGCCAGGCAGTACTGGCAGTACGGCCAGTACAAGCGGGCCGTCGTCCGCCTCCACCCCCGGGCCACCAAGGCCCGCCAGCTGGTGCCTGCCGCCGCCACCGCAGCGGTCGCCGGCGGCCTGCTCGCCGCGCCGAGGTGGCCGTGGGCGCTGCTCGCGCCCGGCGCCTACGCGGCCGCGGTCACCGCAGCCGGCGTGGCCACCGACCGAACCGATCCGCTGACCGCGGCCGGCGTCCTGGCGACGATGCACCTCGCCTGGGGAGCCGGGTTCCTCACCTCCCGCCCGCGGCGCCTGCTGCGCGGGCAGGCACCGCGGCCGAGCGGGGCGAGCCGGTCCCGAGCGGCGACAGAGCCGTAGGCTGGCCGGCCGTGGCGTCCCCCCATACCGTCCGCTTCCCGATCATCGCCTGGCTCGAGCGGCGCACGCGCCGTCAGGTCGTGGCGGCCGGGATCGTGCTGGCGTTGGTCGGGTTGGCCGTCGTCCTTCGGGCCATGGCCGGGGTGCAACTGGACCGCTGGTGGTACGCGCAGACGACCACGGCCGACGTGTGGGGTACCCAGTTCGCCGCCAAGACGCTGCTCACCGTGGCTGCCGTCGGTTTCGCCGCGCTCGTCGTCGGCAGCGCCGTGTGGTTGGTGCTGCGCACCGGCGACCGGATCTTCGGCGAGCCGAGCCGGGCGATGCGCTGGTACCACACCCGGATGGGCCCGGCTCATCGATGGCTGTTGATCGGTATCGCCGCCCTCGTCGGCTGGAACATCGCCAGGGCAGCCGGCCAGGTCTGGCCGCAGTGGCTGCTGTACCACCACGGCGCGCGGCTCGGCGTCGCCGTGCCGGGAACCGGCGGCGACCTCGGCGACTACCTGTTCGACCTTCCGTTCGAGATGACGGTCAGCTCGTTCGTCCGCCAGCTCCTCGCCCTCGCCGCGGTGATCGCCCTGTTCGGGCACACGATGTCCGGGGCGCTGCGCTGGTCGAAGCGCAACGTCTCGCGCCGGCTGGCCACCGTGCACCTCGCGGTCCTGCTGCTCGCCCTGGTCGTCGCCCAGGTCGCCGACTACCTGCTGGTCCGCCCGCGCACGCTCGCCCTCAACCGCTCCGGCGGGTTCGTCGGCGCCGGCTACGTGGAGCTGAACGTCGTACGTCCGGCGCTGGTGGTCAGCGCGATCGTGGCCGCGCTGGCCGCCGTCGCCTTGGTCCGCAGCATCTTCACCCGTCAGTGGCGGCTCCCCGCGGCAGCCGTCGCCGGCTGGCTCGCGGTCCACCTGATCACCCTGGTGGTCGCCCCGACGGTCGTGGACCGGCTCTTGGTGCGCCCGGCGGTGGGTGCCCGCCAACTGCCGGCCCTGGCCCGCAACCTGGCGGCGACCCGCGCCGCGTACGGGCTCGACCAGGTCAAGATCGAGCCGACCACGCTGGCCGACGGCTTGCAGGCCAGCCCATCCGCATCCGCGCTGGCCGCGGTGACGAGTGCGCCGTTATTCGAGGCCAACCGCATGGCCGGCGCGTTCCAAGCACTGCAAGGCCTGCCAGGGACGCGCGTCACCGACGTCGACGTCGACCGCTACGAGATCGGCGGCACCGCCGTGCCGGTCCTGGTGGGCGCCCGCCAGCCCGACCTCGGCGGCCTGCCCGAGCAGGGCTGGGTCCAGCAACGGATGGTCTACACCCATGGCCGCGGCCTGGTCGTCGCGCCCGCCGACAAGGTCGACGCCGACGGGCGGCCGGACTTCGATCACCCGCTCTCGCTCCCGAGCTACGACGAGAACACCTACTACGGCGACGGGCTCGACCAGTGGTGGGTCGTCGTCGGCACCCGCCGCCATCAGCAGGGCGACGCGTCCTACAGCGGCACGGCCGGCGTGTCCGTCGGCAACTTCTGGCGACGGCTCGTGGCCTCGGCTGCGCTGGGTGACAGCAAGCTGTTCCTCACCGCCGAGCTGACCGACGAGTCGCAGCTGCTGTTCCGCCGCGGGCTGTCCGACCGGCTGAACGCGCTGGCGCCCTTCGTGTCGTGGGACAACGATCCCTACCCGGTCATCGCCGGCGGGCACGTCGTCTGGGTGATCGATGGCTACAGCACCTCGGCCACCTATCCGTACTCGCAGTACTACGGCGCGTCCGGGCTGCCCGCGGGCAGCGACGTGGCCTCCACCACGCTGAACTACCTGCGCCACTCGGTGCGCGCCACGGTCGACGCGTCCACCGGCGACACGCACCTCTACCTGACGGGTGCGACCGGGTCCGACCCGGTGATCGACACGTGGGCACGGATCTTCCCCGGGCTGTTCGAACCCGCATCGCAGCTTCCCACGGCGGTGGCCGACCACGCCCGCTACCCGGCCGACGCGTTCGTGGTCCAGACCACGTTGCTCGGCCAGTACTACGTCGACCAGGCCGAGGAGCTGTTCAACGGCTCACGCCGGTTGAGCATCAGCGGCGCCGCGGCCACCAGCCTGGACGACCCGCCGGCCGCGGCGGCGGCGAGCGTGTTCGCCTTCGAGCCCGGCGCCGACGGCACGCTGGTGTGGTCGCAGATCCGCCCGCTCAACCCAGGTTCGGCCGCGTCGAGCAACTCCAGCCGCGACGTGCTCGGCGCGCTGGCAGTCGCCTCCAACGACGACCCGCAGACGCTGGTGCTGCGCACCCTCACCTCCGCGTCCGGCCGGCAGCTGGCCAGCCCACGCGTCGCCCAGGCGGCGATCATGGCCAACGCCGACATCGCCCGCGCCCTGAACCAGCTGAACCTCACCGGATCGAAGGTCCAGTTCGGGCCGATGACACCGCTGGTGGTCGACGGCGGCCTGGTCTGGACACGATCGGTGATCGTCACCGGCACCGGCGCGGCCACCGTGCCCGTGCTGCAGAGCGTGCTGGTGATCTCCAATGGCACGGTGACCAACGGTGCCACCGCCGCCGCGGCCCTCACCGCGGCGACCCGCTGACCGGTCGGGCCGCCGCGCAGCAACTCGGGCGGCGGGTCAGGTGTTGATCTCGGTGGCCGCGCTGTCGGTGCGGTCCTAGCTGGCCGCAGTGTCGGTGCTGATGTCGGTGGCCGCGGGGTCGGTGCTGCCCGCGGCGCGGTCGAGCAGGGCGCGCAGGTTCGGCGGCGGGGTCAGCACGGCGTACAGCTGATAGCCGAACAGGCGCTTGGAGATGCGGATCAGCGCCTCGTTCACCGACAGCATCGCCCGTCCGGCGCGGCCCGAGCCGACCGCCAGCGGGAACGGCGCAGGGACACCGTCGATCCGCTCGAGCCCGAACCCGGCCTGGCCGAACAGGTGCCGCAGGGTCCCTGCGGTGAACAACCGGGTGTGGGTCATGTCGAGGATGCCGCGGCGGCCGTAGTTGAACTGGCCGATCGCCAGCATCGCCCGTTGCACGACGAAGGCGACGTTGCCCGTGGACACGAGCACGAGCGACGTGGCGTGGTCGGCGCAGAACGTGGCCAGATCGGCGACGAACCGCTCGGGAGCGCGGAGGTGCTCGACTACGTCGGCGAGGACGACCACGTCGATCGGGCCCTCGATCGGCGGCAGCCCGTCGTCGAGGTTCCAGCAGACGAAGTCGTCGAACCGCTCACGGTTCTCCGGCTCGTGCATGTCGACGCCGGTCACCGTGCAGCCGTGCTCGCGCAGCGCGCTGGCCAGGTAGCCGCTGGAGCTGCCCAGATCGAGCACTCGCGAACCAGCGGGGACGTCGGCGACCATCCGCGTGGTCGGGCTGGAGAAGTCGAGCTTGGCCTCGTAGGGCGAGGCCTGGTCGAGGTCGTACTTGCGCTCGTAGAACAGACCCATCCGGTGCAACTTGGCCCGCCCGCTCTGCATCACCACGTCGCGCGCGTAGCGCATCCCGTTGACCCGGCACTCCTCGTCGCCGTAGCGCGTCGGGATCGGCATCTCGGCGATCTCGACACCGGCCTGCATGCACTGGATGAAGATCTCGGTGTCGAAGTGGAAGTCGTTGGAGTTGAGGGCGAAGGGGATCTTGCGCAGCGTGTCGGTGGAGTAGGCGCGAAAGCCGGAGTGGAACTCGGTCAGCTGCGTGCCGAGCAGCCGGTTCTGGACCCGGGTCAGGATGCGGTTGCCGACCAGCTTGTAGACGGGCATCCCGCCCGCCCGCGCCCCGCCGCGCTCGCCGAAGCGGCTGCCGAACGCGGCACCCGAGCCGAGTGCCAGCCGGGCCAGCCGGCCGACCTCCTCGGGCGGGTACTGGCCGTCGCCGTGCAGCATGACCACGACGTCGAAGTCGTTGTCGACGGCGTAGGTGTACCCCAGCTTCTGATTGCCGCCGTAGCCCTGATTCGCCGGGTTGGCGAACACGGTCCACGGGTATGGCAGGGCGATCTGGGCGAACACCTCGCGGGCGACCTGGGCGGTGCGGTCGGACGACGCATCGTCGATCAGCAGCACGGACACGTCGAACTCGTCACCCAACCCGGCAGGGATCCGGCGGATCACGTCGCCGACGTGGCGCTCGGCCTCGTAGGTCAGGATGAACACGAGGAGCTTGGGCAGGTCGTGCTGCGGCGTCGTGCCGGCGGAAACCATGGACAGAGAGTATGGCGGCGGGCGGCGCCGTCAGCGGCGCTGGTAGGCGGCGATCACGTCGTGGACCGGCCCGTCCTCGCGCAGGTGGCCCTGCTCGATCCACACGCCGCGGGTGCACAGGCGGGCGACCTCGTCCATCGAGTGGCTGACCAGCAACAGGGTTCCTGCGGCGGCGAGCATCTGCTCGATCCGCTGGCGCGACTTGTCACGAAAGCTCTGGTCACCCACGGCGAGTGCTTCGTCGATCAGCAGGATGTCGGGCTGCACGGCCGTGCTGATGGCGAAGTGCAGCCTGGCGCGCATGCCTGCCGAGTAGGTCTTCAGCGGCCGGTCGATCGCCTCGCCGAGCTCGGTGAACTCGATGATCTGCTCGATCGCCGCGTCCAGCTCGTTGGCCGTCATCCCCAGGGCCAGGCAACCGAGGCGGATGTTGCGCCGCCCCGACGCGGCCGGCAACAACACCGCGCCCACGCCGAGCAGCTCGGGCTCGGACGACACGAGGATCTCGCCGGAGGCCACCGGCAGCAGCCCGGCCAACGCGGCCAGCAGGGTGGACTTGCCCGATCCGTTGGAGCCGATCACCCCGATCGCGTCGCCGCGGCGAACGTCGAACCCGACGCCCTTGAGGGCATGGACGACGCTCCGGCCACTGCCTTCGCGCTGTACGAAGCGCTGGCGCAGTGCAGCGCGCCGCTGGGAGAAGATCTCGTACTCGACGTGCAGGTCGCGCACCCGTATCGACAGCTCGGGAAGCGCGGCGTGGTCGCTCACGGCTTGCCGTACCGGTGCTCGGCGACACGGAAGAACCGGAACCCGAAGATCAGCAGGGCGACCGACGTCACCATCGCGATCACCGCCCGGCGAAGGTCGACCGTCGAGCCCATGATCGCCCAGCGGTAGAGGTCGAGGATCGACACGAGCGGGTTGTAGATCACGAAGCCGCGCAACCAGGCGTTCGACGACGCGAGGATCCGGTCGACCGAGAACATCACGCCCGACGAGTACTGCAGCAGGCGGAAGACGAACGGGATCAGCTGCTGCACGTCGGCGAAGGCATCGTTGAGCCGCGCCGCGACGAACGCTCCGCCGAGGTTCAGCGCGGTGTGCATCGCGAGGATCAGCGGCAGGGCCAGCCAGCGCGTGGACACGCCCACACCCGACAGCAGGGCGACAATCACCACCACGATGAACTGGAAGCCGAACGAGATCAGGTTGCTGATCACGCTGGCCATCGGGACGATCGCCCGCGGGAAGCGGAACGAGCGCATCAGGCCCTGGCTGTCGGAGATCGACCGCGCCCCGCCAAGTACCGACGACTGGGTCAGGCCGTAGGTGAACACGCCGATCACCAACCACAGCGTGTAGTTGGGGATCGTCCGGTTGGCCTGGAAGAAGACGCCGAAGATCAGGTAGTAGACCCCCGCCGTGAGCAGCGGGTTGATCAGGTGCCAGATGTTGCCCAGGAAGGTGTCCAGGTGCGAGGTGCGCATCTGCTCCAGCGGCAGCGCGGTGACGAAGTCGCGGCGGTTCCAGATGGCCTGCAGGTAGTCGCGGGTGGTGCCCCATGACTCCAGGGACCGCAGCCCTGCGGTGTCGTCGTGTTCGTCGGACGCAGGGCCGGCTGGGTCAGTCATGTCGCATCGTGGGTTGCCGACGGGTTGGCCGGCGCCGGTGGCTCAGCGTACCCGGCGCTCCTAGGCTCGCTCGGACACATGCCCGACGCAGCTCCCGCCACCGTCCACCGCACTCCCCCGCCGGCGATCGCCGCGGTCATCCTCACCAGGGGCGACCGCGACGACCAGCTCCGCCGCACGGTGGCCTCGGTGCAGCCGGCGCCCGGTGCCGACGGGCCGGCGATCGACGTGCTCGTCGTGGTCAACGGCCCGGCCGACGTCGCCGTACCCCAGGGAGCTCGGCGCCTCGACCTGGGCGAGAACACCGGCATCCCTGGCGGACGCAACCACGGGGTCGCGGCGACCACCGCACCGCTGGTGGCGTTCGTCGACGACGACGGCGAGATGCTCGAACCCGACGCGCTCGCCCGGACGGCGGCGCTGTTCGAGCGCGACCCGCACCTGGCGGTGGTGTCGTGGCGGATCGTCGACGATCAGGGCGCCACCGCCCGCCGCCACGTGCCACGGCCCGGCGCGGCGAGCGCACTGCAATCGGGCCCGGTCGCCGGGTTCCTCGGCGGGGCCTGCATGATCCGCCGTACGGCCTTCGCCGCGGCCGGCGGCTATGCCGCCGAGTTCTTCTACGCGATGGAGGAGACCGACCTCGCCTGGCGGCTGGCCGATCTCGGCTGGTCGCTGTGGTACGCCGCCGACATCACGATGCGCCATCCACGAACCGAACCGAGCCGCCACCCGGACGCGCTGGCCCGCACGGCGCGCAATCGGGCGTGGGCCGCGCACCGCAATCTGCCCCTGCCGGTCGCTGCGGTGCACCTCACGGTGTGGTGCGCGGCGTCGCTGCGCCGCAACGGGCTGTCCGGGCTGCGCACCACGTGCC
>CAZMHG010000025.1:11737-14181 GCA_964565975.1 uncultured Ilumatobacteraceae bacterium
GACGACACCCGGCACGATGGGCCGGCCGGGGAAATGGCCGGCAAAAGCGGGATGGTCGGCCGGCACTTGCCAGACAAATTCAACGGCCGGCACGCGTCACCGTTTCGGCGTACAGCGCCTGCAAGTGATTGCGCGGCAGTTTGCCGGTGCTATTGCGCGGCAGCGCGTCGAGCAGCAGCAGCGGCCGTGGCAGGAAGACCGGATCGATGCGCTGGCGCACGGTGTGGCGTCTCTCGCGCCTGGGGCGTCCACCCGTCATCTGAACAGCGGGCAAGTAGCCTGGATGCCCGTACGCCTGTGGTGCAAAGGAGCCGGCCAGCGGTATGGACATTCGCTCAATCGTCCTCGACAACTTGCGTGAGCTGTTCGAGGAGGACGACTTGCAGGTGCCTCAGTTCACCGACGAACTGGTGCTGCTCGACACCGAGCTGGACAGCCTGGGGTTCGCCGTGCTGGTCACCCGGCTCGAGGAACAGCTCGGCTACGACCCGTTCACGCTGATGGACGAGGGCTACTACCCGGTCACCCTCGGCGACCTGATCGCGGTGTACGAGCGGTTCGCCGACCACGCGACACCGGCGGGCTGATCCACCGGATGGACGCCGCCGTCCGATCCGCCGCGCTCCGCCTGCCGCTGGACGGGTTGGCCGGCGACCCGATCGGCCTTCGCCGATGCGTCGCCCACGGCACCGCGGTCGCCCTGCGCACCGACGACGCGGCCGTCGTCGCCGCGGCGCTCGTCGCCCTCGACGGCCACGCCGCTGCGGTGCACCTGCTCCCCGACGGCGTCCACATCGACCCGACGATTCCGGTCCTCGACTCGTTCGCGATCGCTGCTCTCCAACCGGTGGGCACGCCGCCTGGCGAGCCTGCCGGCACCGGCCGCGCCGCCACCCGCTGGGTCGTGTACACGTCCGGCACCACCGGCACCCCGAAAGCGGTAACACACACCGTCGCCTCACTCAGCCGCACCGTCGTCACCACCCCGGCCGCGGCGGCACACCGCTGGGGGATGCTGTACGACCCGAACCGGATGGCCGGGCTGCAGGTCCTGCTGCAGGCCCTGGCAACCGGTGCCGACCTGGTCGCCCCGCCGGTGCACGATCCGCTGCCACGGCGGATCGACGCGCTGGTCGACGCCGGCGTCAGCGCGGTGTCGGCGACGCCCACCCTGTGGCGCAAGATCGTCCAGGTCCCGGCGATCGCGCGGTGGTCGACCCTGCGCCAGATCACGCTCGGCGGCGAGATCGCCGACCAGCACATCCTGTCGGCGCTGACCGCAGCGTTCCCCCAGGCCCGGGTGGTGCACGTGTTCGCCAGCACCGAGACCGGCGCCGCGTTCAGCGTGACCGACGGCCTGGCCGGGTTCCCGCGCGGCTACCTCGACGTCCCCCCGCGGGGCATCGCGTTGCAGGTGCGCGACGGCATCCTGCACGTCCACGCCCCCGGCGTCAGCACGGCCGCGGCCGACGGGTTCGTCTCCACCGGCGACCGCGTCGAGCTGACCGCCGATCGCGTCCTGTTCCGCGGCCGCGACAGCGGCGTCGTCAACATCGGCGGGGCCAACGTGTGGCCCGAGGAAGTGGAGAACCTGCTGCGCGACCACCCCGACGTCGCCGAGGCCACCGTCACGGCGAAGTCCAACCCGATGTCGGGCAACGTGCTGATCGCCACCGTCGTCCCGGCGCCCGGCGCCGACACGGCCGACCTGGCCAAGCGTGTCCGCGCCTGGGTTCGCCAGAACGCCCCGACGAGCCACGTCCCGGCGATGGTCAAGCTGGCGGACTCGATCGGCATGTCGGCAGCCGGAAAGATCAGCCGCTCGTGAGCCAGCCCGTCGCGTCCAACCCAGGGGACCTGGTCGTGGTCACCGGCACGTCCGGTGGCCTGGGTGCGGCGATCGCGTCGCGGCTCCTGGCCGACGGGTATCGCGTCGCCGGTGTCGCCCGGCGCGCCGTCCAGGCCGAGACGCTCGGCGGGGACGTCGGGCGATACACGCACTTCGCCGCCGACCTCGGCGACCTCGACGCGTTACCCGAACTGGCCAGGACGATCACCGCGAGGTGCGGTCACGCGTACGGCCTGGTCAACAACGCCGCGGTCGGCAACGACGGTCTGCTGCTCACGATGCACAACACGACCATCGAGGACACCGTGCGGGTCAACGTGACGTCACCGATCGTGCTCACCAAGTACCTGGCCCGGCACATGGTCGCGGCCCGCCGCGGCCGGATCGTCAACGTCGCTTCGATCGTCGCCCACACCGGCTACCGCGGCCTGTCGGTGTACGGCGCGACAAAAGCGGCGATGGAGGGGTTCACCCGCTCGCTGGCCCGCGACCTGGGCCCGCGCAAGGTCACCGTGAACACGGTTGCGCCGGGGTTCATGGACACCGACATGACCGCCTCGCTCGGCGACATCGAGTTGGACAAGATCCGCACGCG
>CAZMHG010000026.1:0-14133 GCA_964565975.1 uncultured Ilumatobacteraceae bacterium
GCTGGCCGGCGGGGCGGGCGCGGGGCGCGGCCCACACGTGCAGCGTGCCGTCGATCCCGCGCGCCGCCTGATAGGTGCGATGGACGACCAGACCGTCGTCGGGCACCTCCTCCTCGGGGATCAGCAGCGAACCGTCGGCACCACCGGCGAGCATCGAGGTGACGCTGGTGACCAGGCGCCGACCGCCGGTCACGTCGAGCACCGAACCCCTCGCCAGGACGACCTGCGTGCCGGGGCCCGGCCGCACGGGCAGCAGCGGGATCCAGTGCGGCGGCGGCTCGTGCGACACGCGATAGTCCGGCGCCGCGTCCGGGTCGCCGGGCAGATCGGCCGGACGGGTGTCGCTGAGCATCACACCGAGCTGCAGCGGGGACTCGACGATCTGCTCCACCGCCCAGGCCAGGTTGGCCTGCTCGTCGCGCGCCACGGTGATCTGCTCGACGACGGGGCCGATCAGCGGTTGGGCGACGCGCGGCGCGAGGTACAACAGGTTGGAGATCGGAGCGCCCTCGGCGGCGTCGTCGTCGAAGGGCATCGCGTGGCGGAACAGCCCCCAGTGGCCGTCGGTGGACGCCGCACCCTGCGGGGTGAGCAGCGTCCTGTTGCCGAACGTGTCGGTGACGACCAGTGACGCCGACTCGACCATCGTCCCGACCGGCAGCTCGACCCCGATCACGTACCAGTCGTTGCCGAATCCGCTGAGCGTCTCGACCAGCAGGACCTGCGCCAGATCCGTGCTCGCCGGGCGGATGGCGGCGATGTTCAGCCGGCCGTCCTCGAACTCCCAGAAGCGCGCCGCGGGCAGCCCGGGCGCGGTGACCGCGGCGGGGATCAGCGTGCGCGCCAGCGCCGGGCCGGCCTCGGGCTCGCGGGTGCCCAGGTTGACCTCGCCGTTGACGTCGAACTCGTACCAGTCGATCGTGTCGCGGTCGTAGCGTGGTGCGGTCAGCGTGGTCTCGCCGAACTGGTCCGCCGAGCGCCGCCCGGCGATCGACGCGGTGTACTCGAAGCGCTCCGGCTGCCAGCACGACGTGCCGCTACCCACGATGTCGAACACGGTGCCCAGCCAGGCCAGCCACGCCGCGGCCGCCTGGCGGACCTCGGCGACGTCGCCCGGTTCGATCGGCCGGTCGAAGCGCGGCACGTCGCGCCCGGTGAGCTCGGCGCGCAGCCGGCGGCCGTCGACGCTGCGCCCGGCGTGCAGGCGGGCGTAGGCCGCCGACGCCGGATCGAGCGCGGCGAGCTGCGCGTCGTCGGGCAGCTCCAGCGCGTAGCGCGCCAGCACGTCCGGCCGGTAGTCGCGCGAGGTCGACTGGCCGGCAAGCATCGCCAGGAAGTGGCGGCCGCTGTCGATCGCCAGGCGAAGACCGGCCGAGGTCGCGGTGCTGTCCGGCAGCGGCGCGGTGACCCGCTCGATCAGCGACTCGAGCGGCGCGACGAGCGGGTCGAACCGGGGTGCCTCGATCGCCGTGTTCGGCGGCACCGGGCCGGCAACGAAGCGGGTGGGCGGCGCGGCGACGCCACGCCAGCGGGCGACGATCGGGGTACCGCCGTCGTGACCGGCGAACTCGCCGACCTGCCACTGCCGGGCGAGCAGCCACAGCGGGTCGGCGATCGGCGCCGTCGCGCCCTCGACGACGTCGTCGCGCACGACCTGTGGTTCCAGCCGCGAGAAGCTGGTGATCGACGCCATGGTCAGCCTCCGTGCCACGCGGTGGGGTTGGTGGACGGGACGTCGGCGTCGGTGTTGAACGCCAGCATCGTGGCCGGCAGGAACTGGGTCACCGAGCCCAGCTCGCCGGGCACCACCGCCCGGGCGTGCACCAGGTCGAGGGTCTCCAGCAGCACCTGGTTCAGCCCGCCGATCGTCCACGCCGCGCCGGCTACCGGCGGCACGGCGAGGAGCACGGCCTGGGGTGCCATCGCCGCCGGTGGCGCGTAGCGGAACGCGACACCGGTGGTCTCGTTGGCCGACGGGACCAGTTCGGTGAACTCGTCGACCAGCAGACCGGTGACCACGGGTTGGGTCAGCAGTTGGGCACCGACGAGCACGAGCGAGGCGACGCCGTCGGCGTAGGTCGCCGCCGGACCGCCGGCCCACGCGTCGCCGGCGCGGTGCGGCACCTGGGCGACGCCGAGCGGCTGGGGCGCGGCGCCGAGCGCTTCGGCTTCGCGCAACGCGACGCCGAGACGGGTCAGCGGCTCGCGCACCCGTTCCATGCGGATCAGCCAGGTCTCGGCAGCAAGCGGGTCGCCGCCAAGCAACGCCGGGTCGTCGCGCGACGCGGCCAGCTGCCCGGCGTCGGGTGGGGCGAATCGTGGCAGGGCGACGAACCCGGGCCCGAGCACGGCGCGCAGGCGGCGCTGGGCGACGGCCACCTCGTCGCCGTCGTCCGTCACCGCTGCCGCCTCGGCCAGCCGTGCGTGCAACGCCTGCAGCGCGCGGTCGGCCGCGGCGCGCACGGCGGCATCGTCGGAACCGGCCGGCACCGCCGCATCGCCCAGGGCGAAGCCCCACGAGGCGACGAGCGCAGCGTCCACCGCTGACGCCGCGGTGCCGGCGAGGGCCGACTGCAGCCGTGCCGCCGCGGCGCCGGCCGCATCGATCGCCTGCGCCGCTCGCGCCGTGATCTCGCCGGCGTCGATGCCCGGCCGCGGGTCGGCGTGGGCCGGCTGCAGCCGGGAGCCGTCGAGCGGCTTCGACGCGGCGATCAGCAACGACAGCGAACGACCCACCTCGAGCAGGTCGAGCAGGTCGGCGCCTGGTCGCAGCTGGGGGCGGTCCACGGGCGTCGCGGCGCGCCGGCCGGCGCGTGCGGCGAGCTCCGCAAGGCCCGACGCACCGGCGCCGGCGATGCGCACGAGGTCGATCGCCGCCAGGTCGAGGTCGGCCAGTGCGGCCTGCTGCTCGGTGCCGTCTGCGCCGACCACGGTGAGCCGCCGGCCCGCGGCCGGGCCGAGCCGGCCGGCCAGCCAGGCGTCCAGCGCCGGTTCGCCGGCGGCCCACGGCGACGACGCCGAGCGCGCCCAGCCATCGGTCGGCATGGCCGGCGCGACCGCCGGATCGATCACCACCGCAACCCGGTGGGTCACGGTGGCGCCCGACCGCGGCGTGCGGATCACGTCGAGTGCAGGTGGCGGGGCCAGCCCACGATCGATGTCGCCGAGGGTGTTGACCGCTGCGGTGAGGTTGCCGCCGGCGAAGTGGTGCACCTGCTCGGCCTGCAGCAGGTCGGCCGCCGCGTCAACGGTCGCCCCCAGCCGGCGCAGCACGCCGGCCGCCTTGCCGCGCAGGGCCGCGTCCTGCGAACCGGCGACGAGATGGTCGATCGCGTGGTCCTCGCTGTCCGCCCACAGCTGGTGCAGCGCCAAACCGTCGAGGCGGCGCGCCGCCGGCGGCAGGGACTCCTGCCCCGGGAGCGGCGACACCTCGCGGGCGTTGTCCACCGCGTCGTCCAGCCCGCGCTCGTGGAGGTCGCGCTCGACCAGGTAGCCGAGCACCGCGCCCAGGCTGCGCCCGGCGCGGACCGCGTCGAAGACTCGTTGGGCGAGGCGGACCCGCTGCGAGGTGATCGTGATCGCGAACGGGTCGTCCGCCCCGCCGCCGTGCGCCAGATGGGCGTTGCGCAGCAGCGCGGCGACCTGGGCCTGATGGATCGACGGGGCGTGCAGGAAGCCCGGGTCGTCGGCCATCCGGCGCAGCGGGCCGGGCTCGCCGGCGATCGCCTCGGTGACGCTGTCGGTCGTGCCCGGCTGAAGGTTCTCCGCCCAGCCGTACCCGCCGACCAGGACGCCGTGGGGCTGCCCGGCACGCAGCTCGGCGAGCCGCCGCACGGCCAGCGACGTCGCCCACGCGTCCACGCGGTACGCGGCGGCGTCGAGCGCGCCTGCCAGGTGGCGGGTCAACGATTCGGCGTCGGCATCGGCGAGGGTCGCGACCGCGGCACGGAACGCCTGGATCGAGGCACTGGCCGGGTCGGTGGCGTTGGCCAGGCGGGCACGCACCGTGGAGCCGTCGACGGTGCGGTCGCGCTGGGCTGTCCAACCGCTTGCCAGACGGGCGAACCCGTAGATCTCGTCGTCCTGCGCCGGCGCGGCAGCCGGATCGGCGATCAGCCGTGACGCCGCCGTGGCGTGCTCGCGCAGCAAGCCGTGGCGGACCAGCGCGCCGAGCACCGACGCCGGGCGGGCCGACGCGTCGGCCGCCAGGGCATCGACGTCGGCGGCGAGCACGGCGCGCAGCTCGTCACCGTGATGGTCACCGACGAGGGGCAGGTCGACCGGCCATGCGGTCGGGTCGTGCACCGTGAGCGCGGCGTCGATCGTCGCCGGAACGCCCGCCGCGGCGGTGAGGGCGCGTGTCCGCTCGGCGATCGCCGACCACGCCGCGGGGAGCACACGGCGGTCGACGAACTCCAGCGCGTTGGACACGAACGTGGGACCGTGCGCGCGGCGCACGGCAACCCCGTCGGACGTCGCGCCGCGTCGGAGCACGTCGACCAGATCGTCCGCCGGGTCGCCGCGCCCGACGCGTGCCGCGAGTTGCACGGCCGGGCGCCAGCCGGCGCCGAGCACGCCGGCGAGCAGCGACCCGAGCCGGGTCTCGGAGGGGTCACCGCGAACACCGAGCGTCGACGTCACCGGCAGCAGGCCGTACGGCTGGCGGCCGACACGGACGGCGGCGAGCGGATGCTGCAACTCACCGGTGTGGTTGACGAGCGGGCCGCCCGGGCGCACGAACCGGGCCGCGTGATCCGCCGCCCAGTCGACGTCCTCCTGGCGCAGGCCGCCGGCCCCGAGGCCGACGAACTGCCCGAGCCAGTACCCCCACGTGGACGGCCACAGCATCCGGCCGGTCGCCGCGGCCACCAGGTCGCCGTCGTCGCGGTCGCCGCCGGCGATGCCGCCGAGGTGCCCGGCGGGCAGGCCGAACGCGCCCTCGATCCGCACCGCCACCGACCCGTCCGGTGCGGGCCCGGGCGCGGCCGGCGAGCCGCTCGCCGCGCTCGACCAGCCCGACGACACCTGCTCGGTGTTGTTCGTCGGCGTGCCCGGGGCGAGCACGGCGAGTCCCGCCGTGTAGCGCTGGGCGTCGAGCAGCGAGCCCAGCTGGGCGGCGCCGGCGTCCGGATCGGCGGCGCCCACCCCGGTGACCACCAGCAGGTCGACGGGACCGGGCACGGGCAGGCGCAGCGCCATCCCCAACGCCTCGGCGGCGTCGAAGTCGACCAGCCAGTTCATCCCCACGTCGAGCGCGGCGACGGTGCTGCCGATCTCGCCGGCCGCGCCGGAGGCGTCGGCATGGACCAGAGGCGCCTCCATGTCGGGGCCGACAGCAGGTGGCGCGGTGATCTGCCGGCCGGTCACCGCGCCGACGACCTGGCCGCCGGCATACGCCGTTGCCGTCCACGCCGCAGGCAGCAGCCGGGCGACCGGTGTCGGGCGTAGCGCGCCGGTCGGCACGGCCGGAAACACCGGCGCGACCGCCGGCTCGTCGGTGTCGGCGACAGCCTGCTGCGGACGCGCCGTGGTGTTTGTCGGGCGGGTGACCTCGGCGATCCACGCGGCACGGCCCGGGTCGAATCGGCCAGTCAGCGACCGCCACGCACGGCTCCGGCGCTCGGCGTCGTCACCGCTGCGCCAGTCGGCACGCCAGAACTGACGTCCCGCCTCCACCTCGGCCGCCGACAGGTGTTCGTCGTGGGCGTCGACGTGGATCTGGTCGGGATAGACGCGGACCAGCAGTTCGGTCCCTCCGCCGGCCGCCGCGGCGAAGCACGTCTCCAGCCGCACGGGCAACAGGGCGATGGGATGGCTGCCCGCGGCGATGGGGGCCGCGAGCACCGGATCGCCCGCGGTGCCGCCCGCGCCCGATGTCGCGCCGGATGCCGCGCCGGCGGCGATCAGCGGACCGAGATCGACGACGCCACTCATGGGTGTTCCTCCGGCCGGCGCAGCAGGACGGGCACCGGGATCGTGATCCGCGCCGGGAGCTGGTGCAGGCGATCGGCCAGCGCGGCCGAGGTCGCGTCCGTCGCCGGTGCATGGCTCACACCGGCCGGCGCGTCACCGACCTCGAAGCCGAAGCGCGGTGCTCCGGGCTGCTCGGCGATGACGACCGACCACTGTGCGGCGTCCGCGGCGGGGATGGCGAACCCGAAGAACCGCACGTCGGGCGACATCGCCCCGGTGAACGACGGCAGTCGGGTCTCCCCGGCGCGCACGGCACTGACCACGGCGTCGGGGAAGCGGCGCAGCAGTTCGGTGCGCAGCAGGATCACGAACCGCTCGTCAGGCGCCGGCGCGGCGAGCGTGCGCTCGTCCCATTCGATCAGGGGGTCGATGTCCACCGGCGCGCTGGCGTCGGTGGCGTTGTCCCAGAAGCGCTGGAAGAACGTCGCCGTCGACGGCGCCGCGAACACGCGCCACAGCAGCTCGCGGCCCAGCTCGTGGTTCAGGCCGATCATGAACGAGCGGACGAAGGCCGAGTTGGTCGCCAGGGCGATGGCCGTGTTCGCCGGCACACCGCCGATGCCCGGCAGCAGCCACTCCTCGCCCAGCTCGGCGAGCGCGCCGGACATCGGCGTGGAGAACGCAGGTGTCAAGTGGGCGGGGATCACCGGTTCGGCCGGGGCCGGCTCGCCGCCACCGTCGGGCACGGCAAGCACCTGGGCGAGCGCCGCCGAGAACGCGAGGCGCGGCGCGGTGATCTCGATGACGGTGTGGAACAGCGCCGCCGGGTCGACGCCCACCACCACGGCCGTGCCGCCGGTCGCGGCCGGCGCAAGGAACGCCTGCAGGTGCCGCTGGCCGAGGGCGCGGAACTCGGCCGCCTGGGCGTTGTCGGGCCGGTCGGGCGGATCGGGTGGGTCCGGCGGATCCACCGGACCGGGTGGGTCGGGCACCTCCGGGTCGCCCGGCGGCCGGCGTAGGCGCCGGCCCGGTCCGGTGCCGGCGGTGCCGGGCAGCAGCGGTTCGGCGACGATCTCGGGGCGCGCCGCGAGGACCGTGGGGTCGACGTGCAGCACAGTGCCCGGTTGGACGATCACCCCGCCATGACCCGGTCCGACGACGCCACCGCCCGGCGCGGGGAGGGCGAAGGTGCGCACGACGAAGCGCGGGCGCGGCGGCGCGGCGGCGAACGCCGCCACGTCGATCGCCGCCCACGAGACGTCGCTCGTCGACTCGCCGAGCAGGTCGACGGTGGCCAGCGATCCGGCGTCGATCCGCGGGCCGCGGACGCCGCCGAGGTGGCTGATCCGCGCGGCGACGGCGATCGACGGCCGGGCCACGCCGGGGTCGGCGGCCGGGCCTGCGGCGCGGCGGGCGATCGCGCCACGCGATCGGGTGACCCGCCGGACGGCGACACCGAACGAGCCGTGGGCGATCGCGCCGGTCGACAGCCGTGCGGCCAGTCCGGCGGCGACGATCACGGGGTCGGCGCGCAACCGCGCCAGCAACGGGGCGACGACCATCACGCCCACCTGCGGCGGAAGGGCGGCGAGGTGGCGCAGCTGCAGGCGTTCGGCCAGCACCGCGCCGGCCGTGCCCAACCGGTCGAGCGCTGTGGCGGCGCGCAAGTCCGCGGTCTGGTCCCACGCCGCAGCGACAAGGGTCTCCTGGTCCCGTTGGACGACCTGGACGCCGAGCGCCGCGCCGAGGCGGTTGCCGGGGTGGAGGTTCAGCTGCTCGTACCAGCGCTCCATCGCCGGGTCGAGTGCCGGCGTAGCGCGGTATGCCGCGCCGTAGCGCGGCGGGGCGAGCACCGGCGTGAACGCCGGCGCGTGGTCCGGGGTGTTCAGCACGTCGGCCAACGCGGTGGCGAATCGTTCGGACAACGCCGGATCGGACCACGTGGCCGGCTGGCCGTCGAGCGGGCGCAACGCGCCGCCGAGACGCAGTTGGGCGTCGTCGGTACCGGTCAGCCCCAGCCCTGCGGTCGACAGGTCGATCGGCCGCGAGCCGAACCCGGCAGGCACCGGTCGGCCGCGGATCGCCAGGGCCAACGACTGGAAGTCGCCCGCCGGCCCGGTGGCGAACCGCCACGACCAGTACACCGGCAGGCTGACCGGCGGCATCGACGCGGCGCGCACCCATGCCGGGCCCGAGGCAGGGGCAGGGTCCTGGCCGAGCCCGGCGAGCCGGCCGGCTTCGAACGTGGGCACGACGCACGCCAGGTACTCGGTCTGCGGGGCGAGCAGCCGCCCGCAGATCAGGCGCGACAGGTTGCGCGCCGGGTCGCCGGCCAGCGCGGCAACCGGGTCGGCACCGTCGGGGGCGACCTGGGCGTGCGCCCAGGCCCACGAGTCGGCCAGATCGGGCAGCTCCACCTCGGGCAGCGCCGGCGGGCCGATGCGCAGCACGGGCAGCGGGCCCGCACCCGGCGGGTCGAGCACCACGCCGGGCCCGACCGCGACGACGACAAGCGCGAGCCACGGTCGCAACCGGCCGGCGACGGCCGAGGCGGGCGTGAACAGCCACGGCAGTGCCGGTTCGTCGAACTCGACGAGGGCGAGGTAGTTCGACTCGAACGCCGCGGTGCCCGGGGCCGGTTCGGCGCGGATGATCTGCTGGCGCGCCAACGCGGTGACGTCGCCGGGACCGAGCAGCTCGACATTCACCGACGCCTGCGCCCGCTGCACGGTCGGCGAACCTGCGCTGCCCTGACCGATCTCGACCGCCGCGGTGGTCGTCACCCGGTTCGGCGGGTGCGCGTCGGG
Source organism: uncultured Ilumatobacteraceae bacterium (assembly GCA_964565975.1). Classification (GTDB taxonomy): domain Bacteria; phylum Actinomycetota; class Acidimicrobiia; order Acidimicrobiales; family Ilumatobacteraceae; genus JAKOUY01. The sequence continues at coordinate 8,721 of CAZMHG010000026.1, forward strand.
ACGGTCCGGGGGAAGATCCACCGCGCCACCACGGGCGACCCACGGCACGAAGACGAGCGCCGGCTCGCTCATGGTTGGCGCACCCTGTCGGCCAGGCGCGGCGCGCCGGCCAGCACCGGCTCGGTGTAGCGCTCGCTGCGACCCGTGCGCGTCTGGGCTCTGGCCGCCGCGCCCACCCGCCATGAAGCGTCGAACATCGCCGGCGTGACCGGCTGCGGCTGCGGCGCGACCACGGGCACGCCGTCGGGTCCGACGACGATCTCCGTGTATCCGACCGGCGAGGCCACCGCGGCGAGCGCGTCGGACCGGTACGCGTCGGACCCGAAGCTGACGCCGGCTTGGCGGCGGACGAACCCGGGTGCCGACAGCCGCTCGGCGTCGGTCAGGTCGAAGAAGTGCCCGTCGGGGAAGTCGTCGAACACCGGCGCGGTGGTCGCCGTGGCGCCGCCGACGGCGGCCGCGGTCACGCTGAACCGCCGGCCGGCCGCGGGCACGAACTCGCCGACCCGGTCGATGTCCCGGTCGAGGCCCAGCGGCACGACGCCCTGGCGCACCTCCAGCCGGCCGAGCGGGTGCAGCAGCAGGCGGTCGCCGGCAGGGGCGCTGCGCAGGCCGACCAGCTGGCCCGCGGCAGGCAACGTCTCGGCCCGCCAGCTGGCGACACTGGACAGCCGGGCGATCACCTCGGCGAGCACGTCGAGCGCTTCGGTGACGACGCTGTCGGAGCCGCCGATCAGGGTCTTGTCGAACCCGACGGTGTAGTCCCACCAGAGGATCCCGAAGCTGGCCTTGCCGGCGACGCGCAGCGGGATCGGGCCTTCGAGCGTGCCGGACACGTCGACCTTGAACAGGTTGGTGCTGCCGCGCTTGAGCTGCACCCCAGCCTGGAAGTCGGCGACGAAGTGCGGCGGCCACAGCTGGATCAGGACGTCGAAGCCGATGTAGCCCTCGATGCTGAAGCCGTACGCCGCGGCGTACAGCGAGGCCTTGGCCCCGAACTGGACGCTGTTCGGGGCCAGCGCGAAGTACGCCTCGACGATCAGCTTGGGGTTGTCGCCGGCGGTCAGCGCGATCGTCACGCGCGGCAGCGCCGGGAAGCCCGCCGGCGGACGGAACCGTGGGTTGAAGCCGCCGACCGACAGGGCGAACCCTTCGCCCCTCTTGCGCCGGAACGCCGCGACGCCGGACAGCACGAACCTGCCGCACAGCGACGAGTCGTACAACGCGGCATCGACGGTGACCTCGCCGGAGTCGAAGTCGACCATGCCGACCACGTCCAGGTTGAGCTTGAGGACGGCGTCCTTGTCCTGCGGCAGGGCCGACGAGATCCGCCCGAGGACCAGCAGGCGCGAGCGGTCGGCGACCGAGTCGATCTCGAGCATCAGCGCCAGGTCGGCGCGGATCAGCGGATGCCCGGCGCCGAAGTACAGCTTGATCAGGATCCCGTAGCAGTTGGTCCCCGGCTGCACCGGGAAGAAGGTGCGCAGCGCGTTGGACGGGAACAGGATGAAGCGCAGCTGGCCGGTCGGCAGCGCGCCACGCACGGCCTCGACGTCGAGGCGGCGGTCGGCGACGTAGATCAGGCCGAACCCGTCGAAGGTGACGTACCCGGCCTGCAGGTCGAGGTGTTCGACGGTGCCGATCAGGATCATCGACGACTGCTTGGTGCCGTCCGGCGCCTTGGTCCCCACCAGGCCGATGCAGGTGACCGTGATCTGCTTGCCGAACCGCAGCACGAGCACGCCGACGTAGTCCCCGGTGTCCGGGTCGTGCTGGATCGACCCGCCGCCGCTGACCGGCCCGGTCTTCAGGTCGAGGGCGATGCCGAGCGGCGCCGAGGCGTCGACGCCCGCTTGCACGAGCGTGAGGTTGCGGTCCTCCTTCGGCGTCATCGTGTCGAGGTTCGCCGCCAGGCCGAGTTGGTCGACGCGCAGGTACACCGGCCCGATCTGGGTGCTGAACGACACCAGCACGCCCACGGCGACGGCCCACCCGGTCTGCGGAGCGTCCGCCGAGGCGTAGGCGATGCGCAGGACGATCTCCTGCAGGTTGATGCCGAACAGGTCGCCGCCGCCAAGCGGCAGGGTCATCTTGATCGCCGGTGGGCCGGCCGGGCCGTTGGAGTCGAACGGTGGCTCGGGGCCGCCGGCGGCCGTGGACTCCGGGTTGAACAGCTGGGTGATGAACCCCTGCTGCGAGTCGTACCCGAGGGCGAACCCGATGGTCTTGCGGAACGGCCGGCCACCGAGCATCTTGCGCACCCAGCTGTCGCGGTCGGAACCGTCGACGACGATCGTCGCCTGGTCGACCTTGAGCAGCACCCGGGCCCCGGTGCCCGACAGCGTCAGCACGCCGGCGAGCGGGCCGAGCTCGAGCCGGCTGCCGGCCGGGCGGGGCAGGGCATAGGAGATCCCGGACTCGCCGGGCACCGCCGACCAGCCGACGGAGACCGTCGATGTCGACGCCGTGGCGCTGGCCTGCGAGTCCCCGCCGGAGATCAGCCACGACGCGCCGGCGTCGCTGCGTAGGTCGGCACGGAAGTGCCACGTCGGGTCGCCGGGCTGCGTGCCGCCGCCGATCACCTGGTCGATCGTCAGCTCGCCGCCGAGGGCGACGAACAGCTGGTGGGGGCGGGCGGGCGTGCCCAGGCGGCGCGGCAGGTACAGCCAGCTGAGCCGCAGCTGCTCCTCGTCGCCCGTCCCGCCGCGGCGCACCACCGCCGAGACCATCCGGCCGGAGACGACGTCGGCGGCGGTCGGCCGGGCATCGGCGTCGACGTCCAGCGCGGCCGAGTCCCACCCGACGATCACGTCGCCGAGGACGTTGTCGCCGTACTCGTCCTTCACCGCGTCGATCACGGCGAGGGTGGCGATCGCCCCGCGGATCGCTCCGTCGGCGACGAAGAACGTGGTGTCCCGCGCCGTGTTCAGCGTGCCGCCGTCGGCGCCGGGCGTCGTGCCGTCGAGGTCGTCGAGGGTCCGCCCCGGGTTCCAGACGAAGGCGAGGATCGTGCGGATCGCGTTCCACAGGCGCAGGTGTCCCTCGCCGCCCGTGGCCTGGGATTCGGTCAGCTCGATCGCCGAGGAGATCGCCTGCAGGAACATGAACCACTTCGGGCTGGCCCGGCGGAAGTAGTTGCTGGCCAGCAGGTCGAGCAGCCCGTGGGCGAGGGCGTCGCCGCGGCTTGGCCAGTCGGCGTCCCACGCCTCGACCTGGTCGAACAGCGCGCTCAACAGCACCGCCAGGTTCGTCACCGCCTCGGCGTCGGCCTGGGCGTCCGGGTCGACGTGGTCGCGGTACTGCAACACGGCGGTCAGCGGAGCGTCGGGCAGGACCATTGTCCCGTTGGCGTCGGGCGTGCCGCCAAGGTCGCCGAGCACGGCGGCGCGGGTCTCCGGCCGGCCGAGCAGGTCGGCCGCGTCGGCGACGAGCTCGGCGACGAACCCGGCGAGGCGCTGCAGGACGGAACGGTCGCTCATTGCCGCGCCGGGATCGGGACCGAGGAGATGACGGCGACGCGCAGCTCGTGCGGTGGGGCCTCGTCGACCGGCCCGAGCGGCGCCTCCTGGACGATGTACGCGCCGAGGACCGGGAGCTGCGTCTCCGGGTCCGGTGCCGAGGTGTACACCTCGTGGATCGCCGTGATCGCGCCGGTCGACGTGTCGGTCGTGAACCGGCAGATGCCGAAGTTCGAGCGGAACAGCATCTGGCGAGCGTTGCGCATCCGGTCGAGGGCCGACTGGTGCCGCGCCGCGATGGTCTGCAGCGCGCCGAACACCTGCGCCGGGTCGTCGAGCTGCGACTCGACCAGCGCGTCGTCGATCGCCGAGACCCGGATCGGCGACGGCCGCTCGGCGTCCGCCCGGTCGTCGAGCAGCGACTGCAACCGCCAACGCCAGTCCGGTGGGTGGGCCGGGTTCAGCCGCGTGGTCAGCGTCGGGTCGGGCGGGTCCGCGTCGGGCTCGTTGTCGTCGATCCACCCGTGCGCCGCCAGCAGGACCGGGCTGCGCAGCAACCGCGACCGGGTCGCCGCGACGAGGTCGTCCTGCGTTCGCCCGGTGGGCAGCAGGACCAGCTCGTCGGCCGGGCGGTCCCAGCCGAAGCGCTCGACGCCGATCTTAGCGCGCAGCAGCTCCTGGAGGAGCATCGCGCTGCGGTCGAGCGCACGCAGGTACACCGGCATCACGTTCTTGAACCCGCTGGAGGTGAACTGGGCGATGCGTGCCGGTTGCGCCTCGGGGCCGCGCCAGTAGCTGAGCAGGTTGGCGGTGGAGTTGTGCACGTCACCCTACAGCAGGACGACGCGCCGGTACTCGGCCAGGCGCTTGAGCAGGTGCTCGAACGCGAGGGGTTCCAGCGCCCAGGTCTCCAACGCATCCGGGTTCGTTCCGGGCATCTTGCGCAGGCCGGACACGCCGTCGGCGGCCCGCTCGCCCGCCTTGAACAAGTCGAAGACCTTGTAGATCAGGGGTGAGACGACGTCGTCGAGGACACCCGCGCCGAGCACCTGCAACGGCGCGACGACGATCAGCACCTCGCGCCCGGCCGGCAGGGGCGGCGGCGGGAGCTGGTCGACCAGGGCGTCGGGCGAGACGTTGCCGGGTGGCCCGATCTCGGCGGCGTAGGACCTGCGGGTGCGGTTGTCCAGGGCCAGGATCCGGTGCTTCGGGCCGTCGATCGTGAAGTGCCAGGTCAACGGCGGGCGCACGGCGCGGTAGCGCCCGTCCGGGTCCGGCGCGTTGTCCAGGTCGTGGCCGAACATCTTCGCCAACTTGGTGAACGCCGCGGGGTTCGGCCCGGCGCGCAGGTTCGCCGGGAACAGCTCGCCGGCCTGGACGAGCATGTCGCCCGGCAGCTGCCCACCGAGGTCGGGCCGTGTCGCGTCGGTCGCTTGGTCGTATCGCCGCGGGTCGTTGCCCCAGTCCTGGAACAGCGCGTAGGCCAGCATGCCGTTGGTCAGGATCTTCTGGCCGAGCGTCGACGACAGCACGCGCCGTCGCCACAGCGGGCTGAGGAACAGGTCGTCGGTCAGGTCGTGGTCGTCCAGGATCATGTACGTCGGCACGTTGGCCAGCACCCGCTGGACCTTGCCCAGGCCGAGCAGGAACTCGTGGTGCACGCGGTGGCTGCGACCGAGGGTCCGGGCGACGTCCTCGTCGGTCGGTGGTGTGGCCTTGGCCCGCTCGGCGAGGGTCGCCTTGTCGGCGTAGAGGTGCTCGGGGATGCGCAGCGGGAACTCGCGCTCGGGCAGCGCGATCGGCCCGAGCTCGGCCGGCTTGTCGACCCATCGCAGCTGCGAGCGGTTCGTGTCGCCGGCCCGGATCACGGTGGCGCCGGGGATCAGCTCGCCCCACACCGCGGGACTCCAGACCATCAGGTGGAGGGCGGCGAACTCGCCGAAGGACAGCACGTG